>JAYVRQ010000344.1:0-5408 GCA_043776145.1 Chthoniobacteraceae bacterium | reverse complement strand
TCCTTCGCCGCTCTCGGATAGCGCGTTCGCAGCGTGGAGAGCGGCGAAGGAATCGCCGCAGTCCAAGAGCCTTCGGCGCTACCGACAACACGCGCCCTTTGCGCTGGCGCGAATGTGAACATCCTCTTCATCGAAGATGCGCCGCGCTGGCGGCGAGTGAGAGGACGAACTCGCGCAGCACCGCGAGCGCGACGGCGACATTTCCGGCTTTCACCGATTCCGCCGGATGATGGCTGACGCCGCCTTTGCAACGCACAAAAAGCATCGCGACCGGACACACGGCGGACAGCGCCGCCGCGTCGTGGCCGGCACCGCTCGGCAGCGCGAGGACGCGCGGCTGATGTTTGGCGACCGCCGTTTTGAAAAGCGCGATGAGGCTGGGATCGCACGCGACGCTCGCGGTCTGCTGCACGGACTTCCATGCGAGCCGCACGCCGCGTTTCTTCGCGATGTCTATTGCGCGTGCGCGCAGCGATTTCACCGCGGCGACGCGGCGCGCGTCGTCGAGATGCCGCACGTCGAGGCTGAGCGCGACGTGGCCGGGGATGACATTGCTCGCGCCGGGCTGCACGTCGATTTGCCCAACCGTGGCGATGACGCCGCATCGCTCGACGGCGAGGACGAATTCCGCTGCCGCGCACAACGCATCGCGGCGCAATTTCATCGGCGTCGTCCCCGCGTGTCCGGCCCGCCCGGTGAATTCCAAGCGGGCGCGAGTCTGCCCGGCGATGCCCGTGACCACAGCGACCGCGAGCTTCTCCGCCTCCAGCACCGGCCCCTGTTCGATGTGGACTTCCGCATACGCGAGCAAGTCCCGCCGATCCCGTTTCGCACGCTCGATCCCCTGCTCTTCGATCAATGCGAGATCGCTTTTCAAGAGCGTCCCCGCGAGCGCGCGGCTGCCGAGATACGTCGTCTGGTAGCGCACGCCTTCCTCGTCGGAAAAGCCGATCACCTCGACGTGAAAGGGCATCGCGATTTTCTCCCGGCACAACTCTTCCACCACTCCGAGCGCGACCAGCACGCCAAGCGGGCCGTCGTATTTCCCCGCATCACGCACGGTGTCGAGATGCGAGCCGAGCAGCAGCGTCTTCGCGCGTGGATTCGCGCACGGCCAGCGTCCAATCAAATTGAAAGCCGCATCTTCGCGCACTACCAACCCCGCCGCGCGCATCCACGAGCCGACGAGCGCATTCGCCCGCTGCATCGCGGGCGAATGGAAGGTGCGCGTGAGGCGTCCCGGCTCGTCGCTGATCGCGCCAAGTTCGTCCGCGCGGCGCATCAACTCCCGCGATAGGTGCTGTAGGCCCATGGCGTGCAGAGGAGCGGAACGTGGTAGCCGGCGGTGGCGTCGGCGATGTGAAAGCGGACGGGAACCACGTCGAGGAAGTCTTTTTTCCCAAAGTAATCGCCGACGTGAAAAAGGAGTTCGTATTGATTAGGCCGCAATTTCCCGCCGATGAGCAGCGGTGCGTCGGTGCGGCCGTCGGCGTTGGTGCGGACGGTTTTCAGCAGCGCGCCAATGGAGAGATCGTAGAGGTCGATCCGCATTCCGGCGGCCGGCTGGCCGGTGGTGAGGTCGAGGACGTGGGTGCTGAGTTTGGCGCTCATGGCTGGATCAGATCGGCGAGGCGGTGGCGGGCGATTTTGTAAATTTCGGCGAGGGCGATGGCGCGCTCTTCCTCCTCCGAGTTTTGCAGGCGGATCGGGAAGGCGGCGAGGATGGCGTCCTTTTTGTTCAGCCGTGCGCAGATGATGAAGGGGAAGCCGAAGCGCGATTTGTATTCGCGGTTGTAGCGGTCGAAGCGCGCGACTTCTTCGGCGGACAAACCTGTGAGGCCGGCGGCGGCTTGTTCGCTTTTCGATTCCGCGGTGAGCACGATTTTTCCGACGAGATCGGGATGCGCGCGGATGAGCGCGAGTTGCTCGCCGGGCGTGGCGTTCGTCACGATCTCGCACATCGCCGTGTGCAGTTCATCAAGGCTGGGAAAGGGACGGCGGGCGGCGGCGCGTTCGGCGATCCACGGGGAATGCTCGAAGACCGCGCCGAGTGCCGACGTGAACCCGACGACCGAAAGGGCGTTGAGTTGCGGGAGTGTGTGTGGCACGGGCGCGACATTACCTTTGCCGCGCCGCCGACTGCCACGCTAAATCTGCGCGCATGAGCGCCGCCGTGAATCCGCAACGCACCATCGCCGAACTGAAGGAACTCCGCGCCCTCACCGGCGATGAAAACGGGGCGCAGCGCGTGGCTTTCACGCCGACTTGGGCGAAGGCGCGCGAGTGGCTTTGCGCCAAGCTCGCGGAGCTGCCGGTTGAGGTTCACACGGATGCGGCGGGGAATCTCTGGGCGACCTTGCGCGGCGAGTCCGACAAGGCGCTGCTCATCGGCGGGCACATCGACTCGGTGCCAAATGGCGGCTGGCTCGATGGCTGTCTGAACGTGATGGCGGGCGTGGAAATCCTGCGGCGCATCGCGGCGCAGCACGATGGCAGGCCGCCGGTCACGGTGCGGCTTGTGGATTGGGCGGATGAGGAGGGCGCGCGTTTTGGCAAGAGCCTCTTCGGTTCCTCCGCGTGCTCTGGAAATCTCGACGTGGATGAAGCGCGCGGGCTTCGCGACAAGGACGGCGTGCGGCTCGTCGATGCGCTGCACGGGCACGGCATCGACTTTGAAAAGGTGAAGGCGAGCGGTGCCGAACTCGCGGATGCGGCGGCGTATCTCGAACTGCACATCGAGCAAGGCCCGGTGCTGCTCGATCTCGATCTGCCGCTCGGCGCGGTGCTCGGGACGTTCGGCGTCGAGCGGCACGCGATCACCTTTCACGGACAAGCCGCGCACTCCGGCAGCACGCCGATGAATCGCCGCCGCGATGCCTTTCTCGCGGCGGGAAAAATGAGCGCGGAGATTTACGCCATCGCAGAGTGCAGCGGCGGCGGCGTTTGCACCATCGGCTCTTGCACAACGAAGCCGGGAATCGTCACGAGCGTCGTCGAGGAGTGCCGCATCACGCTCGATCAGCGGCACCTCGATGCGGGCGCGCTCGCGCGGATGTTCGGGGACGCTAGGGACGCCAGCGACCGCTTCGCGAAGGAGGGAAACGTCGGCGTAAGTTGGAAGCGCCTCTGGCACATCGCGCCGCGGCCTTTTCACGACGAACTCATCGCGCTCTGCGACGACGCGATCCGCGAGACGTGCGGAACTTCCCATCGCCTCCCATCCGGCCCCTTGCACGATGCAGCGGAGGTCGCGCGTGCGGGCATCCCAACGGTGATGATGTTCGTGCAAAGCCTCCACGGCATCAGCCACAACAAAATCGAAGACACGCGCGAAGATCATCTCGCGCTCGCCGTCACCGCCTTCGACAAGCTCGCCGAAAAAGCCATCGCGTGGATCGCCCGCTGACATGCGTGCATTCAGCATCCATTAAGGCGGCGCGTTTTCCTTCCCGCGAAATGAAACTGCTCATCATCGAAGACTCGCCACGGCTCCTGCGCACGCTTGGCATCGGTCTGCGCAAGATGGGTTACGCGGTCGATCTCGTCGCGGACGGGGCCGACGGTCTCGACTACGCGCGCTTCAATGAATACGATGTGGTCGTGCTCGACCTGATGCTCCCGACGATGGACGGGCTCACCGTGCTCCAGCGGCTCCGCGCACTCGGGAAGAAGACGCACATCCTCATCCTTTCCGCGAAAGACCGCGTCGAAGATCGCATCCGCGGACTCCAGCTCGGCGCGGACGATTACATGGTGAAGCCGTTTTCGTTCGATGAACTTTGCGCGCGCATCCAGACGCTCGTCCGCCGCCGGTACGGGGAAAAAAATCCCGAGATCATGGTCGGCGCGCTCGTGCTGAACACGGCGGCGCGCACCGTCTCGCGCGACGGCCGGCGTGTGCCTCTCACGGCGGCGGAGTATTGCATCTTCGAGCATCTCGCGCTGAGCCGGGGCCGCGTTTTTTCCAAGGAGCAATTGATCGACGCGATCCACGACGGCGAATCCTGCACCGGCGCGAATGTCATCGAGGTGCTCGTCTGCACGCTGCGCAAAAAGATCGACGGCGAGGGCGCGGGCTCGATCATCGAAACGCGGCGCGGCCACGGGTATTGTATCGCGTGAAATCCATCCGCCGCGAACTCACCATCCAGATTCTCGCGGGCGCGCTGGTGCTGCTGCTTGTCGCGGGCTCGATTTTTTTCGCGGCGATTCATCATCAGCTCGTCGGCGATTTCGACCGGATGCTCGACGCGGAAGCCGAGGTGCTCGCGCGCAACGCCGAGCGCAAGAACAGTACCATCGTGTGGGACGTGCCCGATGCCTACCAGACGGGTTCGCGCGAAACTTCGGACCCGGTTTACTGCCAGCTTTTTCTCGAAGACGGCACGGTCGCGGGCCTGTCGAAAACGCTCGGCGTGGACAACCTCCCGCGCGCCGGCGAACGCGAACACGCGATCTGGAATGCGCGGCTGCCCGATGGCCGGCGCGGGCGGCTCGTGCAGAAAATTTTCATCCCCGCCGCCGACAATTCGGAATCGCAGACCTTCACCGAAGACCCGCGCGAGCAGACCTTCGCGATCCCGGAAGCCATGAATCCGCCCGACGTGCGCCTCGTGCTCGTGGTCGCGCGCAGTCGCGAGCCGCTCGACCGCGTGATCCGCACACTCGGGCTCGCGGGCGGCGCGATCGCGGTGCTGCTCTCGTGCGGGCTGGCGCTGCTCGTGCGCCGCGCCATCGCGCGCGGCCTGCGCTCGATCGACGAGATCAATGCGCAGATCGCCGCCATCGCTCCCGATGCGCTCGCCACGCGGCTGCACGTGGCCGAACCGCCCGTCGAACTCGCGGCGATCGAGACCGCGGTGAACCGGCTGCTCGACCGCATCGAGCGCGCGTTCGAGAAAGAGCGCCGTTTTTCCAGCGACCTCGCGCACGAACTCCGCACACCCATCGCGGAACTGCGCACAGCCTGCGAAGTCGGCGAACGCTGGCCCGACGACATCGAGGAAACCCGCCAGTTCTTCCACGACACGGGCACGATCGCGCAGCAGTTGGAAAAGATCGTCGCCACGATGCTCGCGCTGAGCCGATGCGAAAATGGCACTGCTCCCATGCAGACGCAGCGCATCGGCCTGCGGGCGCTCGTGCGTGAATGCTGGCATCACGCCGCCGCCGGTGAGGAAGCGAAGACGTTGCGATTCGACGAAAGCATCGCGCCCGAACTCACTCTCGAATGCGACCAGGACAAACTTGAAATCATCCTGCGCAACCTCATGGATAACGCGGTCGCGCACAGCGAGCGCGGCACCGCAGTGGAATGCGCCGCAACCACGACGCCAGACGGCGTGGAAGTGCGGCTGACAAACATCGCAAAAGATCTCAGCCGCGCCGATCTCGAACACGTCTTCGAC
>JAYVRQ010000343.1:0-20511 GCA_043776145.1 Chthoniobacteraceae bacterium | reverse complement strand
TCCACCCGACAGGATTGAGCCTTCAACCGACAGATTGGACCTCAAACCCGTCGGGATGGACCTCCATCCCGACGGTTTTAAGCCTTCTCCCGCCCTCTGTAACCTCTCTGTAAAACGGCACGCCCCCGCTGGGCGTTCGCTTTTTCAAAGATGAGAGGAAAGACTCCCGGAAATGGCCCCCCCGCGAATGGGCCGAAGGTGCGTCCGCTTTTCAAAGGCGTGTCGCCCCGTTGGGGCTGGTTCGTTTTGCGAAGCGAACCCAGGGCGATCGCCCTGGGCTGGCGACTGGCGCACCGTTGGTGCTCCCGGACTCCATGGCCGGTTCCACTTTCAATCACACCCCCGCACGCCCCTGCCGCGAAAATCCCCTTGCTGTGTTTCGCCCGCGCGGGTAAAGCACGCGCCGTGAATTACCAACATTGGTGGCATAGCTAAAGACGGGCTCGCGCCCGGTGCTCGCATCGAGCCCGCGCGCGGTCGTCGCCACCAGCGCGCCGAACTTTCCGCCCGATGATTTCCGCAGCGAATCATCGGGCTTTTTGTTTCCACCGATCTCTTTTTTCAAACTCCGACCACCCATGAAACCCCAACTCAAATACAACGCCGACGGCCTCATCCCCGCGATCGTGCAGGACGCGAAAACGAAGCGTGTGCTGATGATGGCGTGGATGAATGAAGCCGCGCTGCAAGCCACCCTCACGACGGGCGCGATGAATTACTGGAGCCGCTCGCGGCAAAAATTCTGGCTCAAGGGCGAGACGAGCGGGCACACGCAAAAGGTCGTGCGGTGGTTTGCGGATTGCGACGCGGACACGCTGCTTTTTGAAGTCGAGCAAACTGGCGGCGCGTGCCACACGGGCTTCGAGAGCTGCTTTTTCCAGGAACTCGACCGCGAGGGATCGCCGGTCGCGGTGCTTGAATCCAAGGTTTTCGATCCCGAAAAAACTTACGTTTCCTCGTGAGAAACCCACTGAATGAACTACTACGTTGAACCGCAGATTGCGCCGGAGGCGCAACGGAAATTAGCCGGTGGCGCCAGCCACCGGATCATGAAAAAAACGAATCCGCCCCGGCAGGGGCGACGGAAGGATGGGAATTTGCGAAATTCCAGCGCCCCTGCCGGGGCGGATTCGCATGAGGACGAGGTCCGGTGGTTGCGCTCGTGCCTCGCTTCACCACCGGCTAATTTCTTCGGTGCCTCCGGCACTGGAGAGCCTCCCGAACTTTCCGCCCGCAGGTTGTCCCACCTTTCCATCCGCAAATGAACATCTCATTCACTCCAACCCTCGCCGAGTTCCGCGAACTCGCGGCGCGCGGCAATCTCATTCCGGTTCACACCGAACTCATCTCGGATGCGGAATCGCCGGTGTCGGCTTTTCAAAAGATCGACGACGGCGGGTATTCGTTTCTGTTCGAGTCGGTCGAGAAGAGCGATCAGGCGGGGCGCTATTCGTTTGTCGGCGGGCAGCCGCGGCTGATTTTCGAGAGTCGCGGGAAGACGATCCGCGTCACGGAGAATGGCACGGTGCGCGAGTTCGAGACGGCGCGCGATCCGTTGCATGAACTCGAGACGCTGATGCAGCGATACACCCTGGTCCCCTCGGCTGCTGTTGCAGAGTCGCGCTTTGTCGGCGGAGCGGTGGGGTATCTCGGGTACGACATGGTGCGGTTCTTCGAGCCGAGCGTCACGCCGCCGCCGCCGGATGATCTCGGGTTGCCGGAAAGTTTGTTTTTCATCACGGAGACGCAGCTCATTTTCGATCATCGCACGCGGCGGCTGCGCATCGTGGCGAATGCGCTCGTCGAGGGCGATGTGGACGCGGCCTATGCGCGGGCGGTGGCGCAGATCGAGGAGATCGTCGCGAAGCTCGCGAAGCCCGCGAAGCTCGCGCCACTGCCGATCACGCCCGCGCCCGAAGTCCCCGCGCCCGCGTGCAACACGACGCGCGAGGAATACATGAAGATGGTGAGCGACGGGCAGGAGTTCATCCGCGCGGGCGACATCTTTCAGTTCGTGCCGTCGCAGCGTTTTTCCACTGACTACACCGGCGACGCACTGCTGCTCTACCGCGCGCTGCGCTTCGTGAATCCATCGCCGTACATGTTCCTGCTGAAACTCGCGGGCCGGTTTGCACTCGTCGGCAGTTCGCCGGAGGTGCATGTGCGCGCGATCGGCGGGAAAATCGAGATTCGCCCCATCGCCGGCACGCGTCGCCGCGGCACCTCGCCGGAGGAGGATGACGCGAACGCCGCGGACCTGCTCGCCGATCCGAAGGAACGCGCGGAGCATCTGATGCTCGTCGATCTCGCGCGCAACGACGTGGGCCGCGCAAGCGAGTTCGGCACGGTGAAGGCGACCGATTTTATGACGATCGAGAAATACAGCCACGTCATGCACATCGTCTCGAACATCGAGGGCCGCCTGCGCGCGGATCGTAATGCCTACGACGTGATGCGCGCGACTTTCCCCGCGGGCACCGTGAGCGGCAGCCCGAAAGTGCGCGCTCTGCAAATCATCAACTCTTTCGAGAAAAATAAACGCGGCGTGTACGCGGGCGCGGTCGGTTACTTCGGATTCGATGGCAGCCTCGACTCGTGCATCGCGCTGCGCACGATCGTGCTGAAGGACGGCAAAGCCTTTGTGCAGGCGGGCGCGGGAATCGTCGCCGATTCCGTGCCCGAGAGCGAACATCAGGAATGCGTGAACAAGGCGATGGGGATGATGGCCGCGATTGCGCGCGCGAAGGCGCTCGGGTGATGGGCCCGCGCAGAGCCGAAAGTAGTCCGCGACTTTAGTCGGTAGCAACGCGAGCCACGGGACGAGCGTGAGTAGTCTCTGACCTCCCTGACTTCGACCGGTCATTCCGTGGCCCGCGTTGTTGCCGACTAAAGTCGCGGACTACTTTCGCCATCAGGGCGTACTCTTGATGACGCGCACGCGCTGTTTGGGATTTGTCGGCTGAACCTGGGCGCCGTTGGTGTTGGACGGCGCGTTGGTATTGCTCGGGCCGCCGGGCATCGGCACGGCCTGGATGGCTTGCGGCACGGGCTGCGGAATGTTGGTGGGACGCGGCACTGCGGCACCGGGAGGACGGATCATCGGCTGTTGTTTCACGCCGGGCAGATTCGGCATCCCCGGCATCCCCGCACGCAGCGGCATGTTGGGTTGTGCGGCGGCGGCGGCTTGGAGGGATGCCTTGTCGAACTCGATCGTCCCAAACTCTGAACCCTTCTTCAGCGTCACCCGGCCTTCCCCGGTTTTGTCCGACCATTCGATGCCTCCGACCGAAATCCCATCGTATCCCGGATCATTTCCATAGAGCGAAAACGACATGGTTTGATCCTTCGTTTTGACCCCGACCCAAGGCACTTCCTTCCCGTTCTCAAAAATCTTTCCGACCCCACCCACGTAGTAATTCGACGTCCACAAGCTCACCGGCGCAGCGACCGCCACCGGCGGCGTGGCGAGCGCGAACGGCCAGTCTTCCGTCAGCTTTTGATAAGCCTCCTGCGGCTGACGCTGCGGGATCGTGGGACCGGCGGCGCGCGCGGCGGCGGCGGAAAGGCAGAGGCTCGCGGCGAGGAGTAGGTGCGGTGTTTTCATAGTGGTAAAAAAGGTGCGCGCGCGGGGCTGTCAACGCGCGGTTTCATTTCGGCGCGAACCATTTTGCGATGCGAAAGACACCGTGCATCTGCGTCTTGTCATCCTTGTCGAATTGCAGATTCGCCGACTCGAAAACGATCGAGCGTTCAGGCGACTGCATCTCGTAAAGAAAATCGCGCAGCGCCTCCTTGCTGGCCTTCGCGTTGACCGTCACGAAGATCGTGACGGCCTGCGGTCGCCGCTCGACGGTGCCGAGCTGGGGTTCGAGCACCTGCAAATTCGTCTTCTTCGCGACCTCCTCGATTTCGTCCTTGAGGCTCACGGCGGCCTTGCCCTCGTTCTCCAATTTCGGCTGCGTTTTTTTCAGCCACGCCTCCCGCTCGGTCCACATGTCGCGGTCGGCGAAGAGCAGCTTGTTCGACGCAAGCTGCTGGGTTTTCGCGTCGAGTTCCGCGCGCAGACGCCGCTGATTTTTGATGAAGTAACTGACCACCGCCAGATTCAGCACGATCAGCACGACTGAGCCCACGATCGTCGCCAGCACTTTTTCGCGTTTAGAAAGTTGCGTGCTCATAGCTTGCCGAAAAACTTAAAATGCCAGCGGTCGTCCTTCACCAGATTGGGCTGCGGCGTCTCGATCTTGAAATCCGCGAGGCCGGGAAGCGCGCGCAGTTTTTCGCCGAAGTCGATGACCATGTTGGCCGAGGGCGCTTCGCCTTCCACCATGAACTGCGAGGGCTGATGATCGAAATTCGTGAACTGCACATCGGATGACGGGCGGGCTTCCCAGCAGAGCCGCAGGATGTGAACCGTGTACCGCTCGGGGTCGATCGCCGGTTGCAGCGCCGCCCATCGCGCCTTCTGCGCCATCACAAAATTGATCTGCGGCTGCGTGACGGCGAGTTCCCCGTCGAGCTTGCGCACGCGCGTTTTCATCCACGCGAGATAGACGAACGCGGCGGCGAGGAGCAGCAGCCACGCGAACGCGGCGATCTGAAGTTGCTGCTTGAGACGGCCCGAACTTTCGAGCCGCTTCTGCTCGGTGTTCCACGCCGCAGGCAAAAGATTTCCCGTCGCATCCGGCAGCCCGGCGGTGAAGGAAACGATTTCCACCGGACGGCGAAAATGCTCCGCGAGCGCGGGCTGGAGATGGCTGCATCCGTGCTCGACGCGGATGCTGTCGAACTCGACCGGCACGCCTTCGAGTTCCGCGCGCAGCAGCATCGACGGCAGTTCCGCGAGCAGCGTGTCGGCATCCGCGCCGGGGATCGTCTGCGCGGTGCTGACTTTCCCGCATTCACAAACCGCGACGACGAGCTGCGCCTCCTCCTGCCAGACGCAGAGCACCACTTTGTCCGCCGGACAACTCGCGGCGACATGCGCGGCGAAAAGCGTGACGCGACGCGGCAGTCGCGCGCTGGTGCGGAGCGGCTCGCAAAGTTTGTTGAGCTGCGGCGTGTGCGCCGCGACCGAGATGAGCGTCGATTCATTTTCGCCCTGCTTGATGACATCGAAATCCGAAGTCACATCCTCGATGGGATACGGCAGCGTTTTTTCGAGTTGAAGCTGCACCATCCCGCTCAACTCCTCGCGATTCGTCGAAGGCAGCGTGATCCGCTCCAGCAGCGCCGCGTGCGCGGGCAGCGCGAGATGGATCGACATGCCCGCGGGCACCGTCGCCGCCGCTTCGCCGAGCGTCTTCGCCGACTGCGTCGCGCCGCCGGGCAAGTTGATGCGCCAGCCGTCCGCTTCGGGGGCAAGGATGGCGCGGGAGAAGGCGTCTTTCTTCATTCTTTCCAAGAGTAAATCACAGGATTGGAGCCACCCTTTCGGGCAACGACTTCGACTTGTCGAACGAGTTTTGCGGACGTGCCTTCGCTGGTGATGTGCATGGTCGGATCCTTGAAGCCGACGAGCCCGCCGATGTCCTGTCCCTGCTTGGCGCTCAAGCCGAGGTAGCTGAAAATTTGCTGCATGGTTTTGATCTGGGATTTCGGGTCGTCGAGCGGATCGTCGATCGTGCCGTCCACTTTGTCCGGGCCGCGCCGGTATTGGAGGAAACGCTGCATCTGCAATTCGCCGATGCCGGGTATGAGCCGGAGGATGTTTTCGTTCGCCGCGGTGATGTCGATCGGACCCTGGCTGTGAATGGTGAGTTGCTCCTTCCAGCCAGGTTTGCTCGTGAGCAGTTCCGCGTTCGCGATCTGCGAAATTTCCTCGATGGATTGCAGCGGGCGGTTCGCGGGATGGTAGTCGTCTTTATCCTCGACGCCGTTCAGCCGCTTGTCGTTGTCGCCGTCGATGTAATCGAGCAGGCAGTCGAGAAAGATTTCACGCTCCTTGAAATCGAGGTCCATCGTCGCGAGCCACTGCTTGAAAAGTTCGAGCTTGCGCGGGTCTTCGCCGGTGAGGAGCCAGTTGATGTTCAGCTTCCCTCCTTCGCTTACCATCGTCACGCGGTAGCTCATGCCTTCGCCAATGTCTTCTTCCAGCAGCGGCGTCTTTTTCGACACGAGCGGATGCAGCGCAATCGCGAGCCCCGAGTGCGCCATCGCCCGCGCCTCGACCTCGCGATTTTCCTGACCGGAAATCTGGATGTCCTGCTGGATCACCTTCGCCCACGCAAACACCGCCGCCGACAAAAGAATCAGCGCCCACAGGACGATGAGCAACACGCTCGCGCGGGATTTTGGGGAGGTTTTCATTTTAACCACTGATGGACACTAACCGGCACTAATGAAGAAATTGGTTTGGTGCCTGCATCTTCCGAACTCTTCATTAGTGCCGGTAAGTGCAGGTTAGTGGTTAAACCAAGTACAGTGTTCAGTTTCATTGCTGTAAATTCGCCGACGGCACCGCAATGACCGCCTCATACGCGGGCGTGTCACCTTCGCGCCAGATGCGAATGCGGACGAGCGACGGGCGCGTGCCCTTGTCCGGCCAGCGCGCGACCCAGCCGTTCGCACCGAGCCGCTTGTCGAAATAGCGGACTTCGAGCGCGCTCACATGCCGCAGCAGAGGCCACCATTTGTAATCGGATTCCTTCGCGTCGATGGGCCGGCGGCGGAGGCCAATCTCGAGTTCGTGCGTGGTTTTATCCCGCTGAATCGTGAGCGTGGAATACCACTCGCCTTCCGCCGCTTTGGTGAAAAGGCCGTTGCCGCCTTTGCAGTACCACGTCAGTTCGTCGGCTTCGAGATTGTCGAATTTGTGGTCGATGCCCGTGATCGCGCCGTTCAAGCGCGGCGGCAAATCCTGCAACTCCGTCTCGACCGCCTTCACCAGCGCGACCACCGAGTGCCGGTCGTCGTTCGCCTCGCTCGTGACGCGGATCGCAAGCAGCGTCGCCGCGACAAACCGATACAAGCTGATCGTGATAAGCGCGATCACGCCCACCGCGATCATCACTTCGAGAAGTGTGAACGCGCGCTCAGCGGTTTTGCGGATAGACATAAAAGGTCAAATCTCTCGACTGATCCTGCCCGTTGGATTTCCAAGCGAGTTCGAGCGTGATGGCGAAGAGGCCGAACAACTCCTGCTTGTTCTCATTCTTTTTTTTCAAAGGCACGCGCGTCGTCCGCAGCGACATGCCCGCGAACGCGCCCTTGAGTTCCTCCGTCGCCTTGTCCGTCACCACGATCGAACCCTGCTCGATCTCCGACATGCGATTGAGCAGAAAACGGCGCGCGTGCTCGTCCTCGACCTTCACGCGCTCAGCCACGATGCAATTCTCGACGCACCGCCCGAGCGCGAGCACGCCGATGGAAAAGACCGCGACGGCGATCATCGTTTCGAGCAGCACAAAACCGCGCTGAAGCACGCGGCGCTTCATTTGATGTCCTGTTCGAGAAACGACGCGTGAACCGTGAGCGGATCGTATTGCACGGACCAGTTTCCCGCTTCCCCCTCGAAATGAAGGATCGCCGGTTCGCAGGTGCCGCTGCGCCAGAAGAGCCATTCGATCGCCGGCTTTTTTTCGAGCGCCGCCGGGCGTTCGAGCGCGATTTTGCCGTCGGCGAATGGGAAGTAATCGCCCTCGCCCGCCGTGTCCTCCTCGCCTGGTTCGTCGGGCTGCACGGTGATGCCGTCGCCGTCCCAGATCATCACCATTCCCCGCCGCTCCTTCACCGCGCGCAACTGCGTCCGGCGCACGAAATCGTCGAACTGCTCGAACGTCTTCTTCAACCGCTGCTCCGCGAAAAGCCCCTTCACGCTCGGGATCGCGATCGTGGAAATGAGCAGCACGATCGCGATGACGAGGCAGATTTCGAGAAGCGTGAAGCCGTCGCGGCAAAAATCTCTTCCTCTTCCTCTTCCTCCCAACCCGTACGGAGGAAGATTAAGCGGAAGAGGAAGAGGAAGATTCATTGGGCTAACTACAGCGCGGGCTTCTGACAACCGACCACCGCCCGCCGCTCACTTTATTTCCTGCGCACGAAGGGCGGCTTCTCCACGAGTGGGTAGCGCACCGGGTCGATCTCGGAGGCGGTTTTGAAATGCGTTTTCGCCACGCGCAGCAGCACGTCCGGCCCGTGCGCCGCCACGAGCGCCCGCGCGGCTGTCTTCACTTGCGCCGATGCGCCACGCGGCAGCTCGGTTTGAAATTGCCCGCCGGTCTTGTGCAACCAGTCGATGAATTTTTCCCGCGCCAGAATCGACGCCGCCGCCACCGCCACGTCGCTCTCCGCTTTCGTGCGCTGCTCCAAAACAATGCCGCGTCCTTTTTCCAAAAGCGCCCGCTGGATGAGCGAGGGATTCGCAAACTGATCGCTGAGCGCGCGCGGGCAGTCGCTCCGCAGTTCGAGCAAGTTTTCGATGATCCGCGCGTGGCCCCACGCGAGCAGGCGATTCAGGTTTTTGAATTTCCCGTACATCTCGTTGTAACGCTCCGGCCCGATCGCGATCACGCTATGCACCGCGCCCTGCGTGCGGCGGATCGTCTCGGCCAGTTCGCGGATGCGCCGGTCCGAGCCGATCTTTTTGCTGTCGGTCACGCCCGCGTCCATGAGCGTGTGCGCGATGCCGCGATCCGTGTAGCACCCGGCGATCACGAGCGGGCCGAAGAAGTCGCCCTTCCCGCTTTCATCCACGCCGAAATGCGGCGCGAACATCTCGGGATTGTTCTCCTCCTCGTAGCCGAGCTTCGCCGCGCCGAGCACCTCGGGTTCGAGGCGGAAGGTCACGAACTCCTCGGTGCCCTTGCCTTGCAGCACGACCTTCGGCCCTTTTTCGTACACAGCGACGTTCAGCTTGTCCTTCGTCGCGTAGTAGAGCGTGTAAGGCTTCGGCTCAAACTTGTAGCCGCTCTCGACGAGGATCGCGCGCAGTTTCGCCGCCTGCTCGGGCGTGAGCGGCGAGGTGTAAAGGGTGAGTGGTTTTTCGTTTGCGGCCATGCGGGTGCCGTCGAAGCTGCGCGCTTGCATCGCGATTTGAAAATCAAAAATCCCGCGCAGGTCCGCGCGCGCCTCGCCGAATGGTTCGCGCAACACGGGCGCGATCTCCCGTGGCGGCGCACGCACGATCCTTACGCGATCATGGTTTCCGAAATCATGCTCCAGCAAACGCAGGTCGCGACCGTCATCCCGTTTTACGAAAAGTGGCTCGCGCGCTTCCCCAATTTTTCCAAACTCGCCGCCGCCACGGAAGCCGAGGTGCTCGGCGTGTGGCAGGGACTCGGCTACTACTCGCGCGCGCGCAATCTCCACGCCGCCGCGAAACAAGTTGTCGCCGAACACGGCGGCGAGCTCCCCGCCGACCCCGCCGCCATCGCGCGACTCCCCGGCGTGGGACGCTACACCGTCGGAGCCATCGCCAGCTTCGCCTTCGATCTGCCCGTCGCCGCCATCGACGCGAACATCGCCCGCGTCCTCGCGCGCCTGCTCGATCTTCACCAGCCCATCGACGGAACCAAGGGAGCCGCGATCCTGTGGCAAACCGCCGAAGACCTGCTCCCGAAAACCGGCGGACGCATCCACACTTCCGCCCTCATGGAACTCGGCGCGCTGCTCTGCACGCCGAATAAACCGCAATGCCTGCTCTGCCCCGTGCGCGAGCAATGCCGCGCCCCCGACCCCGAACTTCTCCCCATCAAAAAGCCCCGCGCGAAAACCGTCGCCATGCGCGAAGACTGCGCGTGGATCGTGAGCGGCCGCCGCATTCTCCTCGAACAACAAACCGGCCCCCGCTGGCGCGGCCTGTGGAAACTCCCCGCGCTGTTCGAGCAATCGCCAATCGCCGAACCGCTCACCTTCCTCACCTACCCGTTCACGCATCACCGCGTCGCGCTCTCCGTTTTCCCCGCGCCCGTTCCCGCGAGGCTCGGCCCGACGCACCAGTGGTTCCTCCTCGCCGAACTCGCCGATGTCGCGCTCGCCGCCCCGCACCGCCGCGCGATCGAAGGGGTGCTCGGACGCGACTACCCGTAGCCGTGAGTCGCCGGTTTTGTATCGAGCTTGATACAAAACGGTCTCCCGAAACTATTGACGCATCTGATGTTTTTTCGGTAATCACGACAAGTTCCTCCGAACTGCAATTAAGCTACAACCACAACCGTTAATAAGCATCATTATGAACAAGCTCCTCACATCATCCATCGCAGCCTTCGCACTGGCCGCATCAGCCCACGCGACCCTAATCAATTTCGACCTCGTCGGCATCGCCGGACCTGGCCTTCTCCCTGGAAATGAACCCGGCGTACTCGCTGGTACTCCTGGCACCGGCGGGGAAATCGGTCTCGGGTTCTTCTTGGACGACCTGGGTGATTTGGACCCCAATACGAATGCACTAACGATCAACGCCGGCTGGGGATCGTCACAAGGTTTTACGGATCTCTCCAGTACGGCGAGCGCCTCCCATATTCACGGTCCGACAGCCAACAACAACGGAAGCGGATTCACCCAGACCGCCGGTGTCCTTTTTACTCTCACGCGTTCGTCGTCTTTGCCCACAGGTGGAACCTTCACCAACACACCGATCAGTTTGACGACAGCACAGGCAACCGACCTTACTAACGGCAAGTATTACGTTAACATTCACACTGGAACCAACGGCGGCGGTGAGATCCGAGGCTTCCTCGTTCCAGCGCCGGTGCCCGAGCCCACGTCGGTCGGGTTGCTCGCCTTAGGCGCACTGGCTCTCCTGCGTCGGCGCAACCGCTCATAATACGCCTTCGTTCCCACGGAACGTCGAAAATTCAAAGCCCTGCGCCATGCGCGGGGCTTTTTTCTTGGAAGAGCAAGGACGCCCTGCGAAAATCTCCCGGCACCGCAAGCGAATGGGCTTATTGCCACGCTCTACGCCGCGTAATACTTCGAGTAGCGGTAGTAGTGGTAGTCCGGCATCTCGGAGTCGATCGCGTTGAGGATGAGGCCGAGCACGTTCACTTGGCGCTGATAAAGCGTTTCCAGGGCGTTCTTGGTCAGATGTGCCGCAGTGAATCCGGCGCGGATCACCATCAGGGTTCCGTCGAAATTCGGGGCGAGTGTCGGCGTGTCGTCGGCGGCGAGGATGGGCGCGGTGTTGAAGATCGTGAGGTCGAACGAGTCCTTGAATTCATCGAGCAACGTCTGCATCGCAGGACGCAGCAGGAGTTCGCCGGATTGGTTCGTGACCGGGCCGCGCGTGATGATGGAAAGGGACGGAAATTTCGTCGTGTGGATGGCGTCTTTCCATTGCACCTCGCCGCGCAGGATGTTCGTGAGCCCCTGTTTTCCCTCGATGTCGAAAAGCTCGGCGATGTCGCCCCGCCGCAGATCGGCATCGACGAGCAGCACCCGCGCGCCAGAGGCGGCCATCGTGACGGCGAGATTGCTGGCGACCGTGGACTTGCCCTCGTTCGGGATCGCACTGGTGATGATGAGCGTCTTCAGTTCCGCCTGATTCGGCATGAAAATGAGCGAGGAGCGCAGGCTGCGGAAAGCTTCCGCATAGGTGTATCGCTCATCGTCGGCGTCCAAAAGCGGAAGGCCCGCCTTGCCGCGGCTATCGGAAACGTCAGGGATTTGTCCGAGGATTGGCTCGGAGAAATGCTCGATGATTTCCGTGGTCGATGCGAGCCGGTCGTCGGAGCGATTGAGCAGGAAGAGAATGAGCCCGCCCACCGCAAGACCGGCAAGTAGCCCCAAAAGCAAATGTTTGACGGTGCCTCGCGGAACCAGCACCGGCGGTGTCGCATGGCGCTTAATGGTGGGGAGCCCGGCATCGAGACCGACTTTCGCATCGACTTTGCGCAGGTCGGCAAGAAGTTGCTCCTCCTGTTTCCCCAGTCGGCTGACTTCGCTTTGGAGGCGGTTGTATTCGTTGTCCTTCGTGCTCGCCTCGTTCATTTTTTCCGTCGCGGTCGCGATGCTGACTTCCAAGCTCTTTAAGTCGTTCTTGATCCCTTCGACTTGCGATGCTGCCGCATCGGCGGTCTGCTTTTTAATGACGACGATCCCCCGTTGGAGCGTCTCGACTTCACGTTGGAGCGCCTTCAGTTTGGGATGCTTCAGCTTCCAAATCGTGCTGCGCTCTTCGAGGTCGGCCTGCCGCTGCACGAGTTGCTGGGTCTTCTGCAGAAACTGGGAGTAAAGCTCGTTGCCCCCAAACCCGCCGTCGGGCTTGCTGGTCGAATCCGGGACCGCACCGTTCCCCGGTTGCGCTCCCGTTCCGAGATTGATCGGCTTGGTGGAAAGCAGCAGTTGATCCGGCTTCAGGTTCTGCAAACGCAGGAGGTCGTGTCCGAGCTGGGACTGCTGCGCCTTGAGGCCGGAGAGGAAGGCATTGGCACCCGCCGCCTGCTCCTTCCACGCCTCCATTCCGTTTTTCTCGACGAACGCCTGGAACTCCGCCTTTCGTGTCGCCAGTTCTTTCCGCAAATTGTCTAACTCACCCTGCAAGTCGCCGCTCGTTCCGTGGATCGCATCTTTTCGCTGTGACTTTCGGTAGGCGATGAATTCCTCAACCGTCGCATCCACAAAACGGCGCGTGTAATCCGCGTTGGTGCCTTTGCCCGAAATCAAAAAAATCATCGTCCGCGGGACATTCGTCGGCGTGACCGTGGCTTCCGCGACTAGATCGGGTGCTTCCAGTTCCACTCGCCGCCTCGCGGCTTCGATCACCTCCGGGCTTTGCAGAGAACGCATCGTATTCCCGATATACTCCTCATAGTATTCCATCCGAAAAAGCCGCTTCTCATCCATCCCTTTGACTTCTTCCGGCACACTTAGCTCGCTCGTGGATTCGTATAGATTCGGCTGGTTAAACAGATACCAGCTTTTCCATGCGAGCCCGAGCCCGACGGTCAGCGCCAGAATCCACCACTGCTTGCGAAGCAGATTGCGGTAACGATAAAATTTGACCCCGAAAAAGGAACCGAGTGAGCGCGAGGGCGGCGTGGGATTGGGTGAGTCCATCGTTCAAGTATTTCGGTTTAGCGCCAGCGGAAGAAAGTCTTCGGGACGTAAACGCGATCACCATCCTCCAGCTTGATGTCCTTGTCCGCCGCACCGTTGCTGAGCACATCCTTGATATCCACAATGAACTCCTGCTTCGATCCACCTTTCATACGAGTCACACGGACTTTTTTAGGGTCGGCAAAATCCTTGCAACTCCCGGCCTTGAGCACCGCATCGCTCAGCGTCATGGGATCGGCCAGATTGAACTCCAGCACCCCCGGTGCGAGCACTTCGCCGGAAATCTGAATTCTACCCAGCGCCGCGGCGACGTTGACGCGATCGATCGAGAGTTTGACGGTCGCGTGGTAATAATAGTCCGCCTCCAGCAGACGCTTGATTTCCGCCGCGGCTTCCGTGGTCGTTTTTCCCGCGACATGCACACGGTCCAGCGGCGGCACTTCCAAATCCCCGGTGGCGGTGACGAGCCTCGAAGTTGGACCCTCGCGATCCTCTACAATCTCGATGGCTACTTGGTCTCCCACGCCCAGTTTTTTGTTGGGATCCACCAGGACAGCGCGCTGGGTCACGGTCGTCATCGGGGCAGCCGGTGAACCCTCGAACGAGGTGCCGGAATTCACCGACTCCGCCCGGCGCACAGTCTCCTGCGCCATGCCTCCCGCCATCAAAGCCAGAATCGCAACTACTGGACTAATCCGATGAATTAGACGGTTACGCATAGGCTATGAAAGGGCGGTTAGAATTTGTAGTAGATGCTGAGGAAGGCGAGGTTTTGGTAGTAATCCGCATCTTCCAGATTTGAGTCTTTCCAGATAAAGCGATAATCGAGCCCGAGGGTAATGGAATTCGTAAGATTATAGCGAATGCCAAGGGCGGCTCCGAAACGGTTGGCATCCTCTCCGCCGAAACCGGAAGTTTCGTAGTGCTCGAAGAAGAGGGTCGGGCTAAATTCCGTGTTGGCGATGAAGTTCTTCCAATCGGCACCGTACTCGATGTGGTAAAGCTCATAGTAGTTTGAGCCAATCCCGATTTCCGAGGTCTTGGAACCGGAGAGCCGCTCCGAAAAATAGTCATTCGCCTGGTGATTCAACTCGAACTTCACATACCATGCTGTCGAGTCTTCATCATCCTTAAAAAGCGTGCGCTCTGCTTTGGTGAGACCTTTCAGGAAGTCTTTGTCGAAGCTCGAGTTTCCATCGAAGCTCAGATCCTGAAAGCCGCCCTCGACGTAGAAGGTCATCACTTCCGAGAGCTTCCATTCGATAAACGGACCGACCAGTAAGTTCGTGCCGTCCTGGCGGGTGTCTTCGTTGAAATTGATGATGCTGAAAGCGCCCACCAAGCCCAGCTTGACCGTCGGTGTGATTTGGTAGGATGGCTTGAAGAAGAAGGTATCGACGGCGCGCTCATCTGCGGAAAATTCCTTGTCGAAGGTCCAAAGATTGAAGTGGTCGTATCCGAGAATCAGCAGGGTGTTTTGGTTGATCGCCCAATCCATCTCGATCCCAATCTGGTTCTCGGCCCGGCGGTAATGAATGACATCGCTGACCACTGGAACATTGTAAGTATCCTCCTGATACGAACCCCGGTCGCGCAGCGTCACCTTGATCGCACCGATCTCGAAAGTGTAGGCGATTTCCGACGTGGGCGAGACGAGTACGCCGTCGCTGTCATTTTCGCTGTGATCGAAATACTTCGCGTAGCTCAACTCGATACCGAGATGCAGCGTGTTCAGTTCACCGAATTTCCACGAGGAGTCGATGGCGAGGGATGGGCGGAAAATGAAATCCGACTCCCGGTTTTTGTCGGAAAGATTGATGTTGTCGTTGAACTCCAAGCCGACTCCCGCCGCGACGCTGAAACGCGCTGGTCCGAGCGCAAAGTTATATTTGTCCCGCTCTTCGCTTTCCAGCGGACGGAGTACCGGGCGCAGGCCGCTGGGCGTCGAATCGGTATAGGTGTATTCAGAAGGCACGACCGGGCCAAGCCCGCCCGAAGAGCGCGAAGTGCCGAAGTCCCGGAAAAAATCCTGCGCATTCAAAGTTCCGCCCACGGCCAGGGCGGCAAGTGTGAACAAGGACAGGGACAGTTTCGGTGGTTGGTTCATAGATGATGGAAAGAATTGGTTGGTTGAGTCATTTGCGCGCCATGCTCCACAGATGCAATCAAAAAGAACGGAGCATCACAGATTCTTGGGGAGACGATCACTTAGCGTTTGACGGACTTCGGGGCTTCACTCGCGATCACGCAGCGGAAGCCATAGTTGTCCGTGCTGCTGTCCTGCGCGGCGTGAACGCGGCAGGAGGAAAGCAGGCTGAGTTTGAGAGCGCCATTGTACCAGGAAGCACCGCGCAGCACCTTCGAGGTCGCGTCGGTATTCCAAGGGTCCATGACCCACTGCCACACGTTGCCGCCCATGTCGTAGAGGCCGTACTTGTTCGGCGGAAAGCTGCCCACGGGCGAGGTCCACGGGAAGCCGTCGCTGTAGCCTTTGATCGCGACATCCGAGCCGGTTTCTTCACCGGTGTAATTTCCCGCGCCCTGCGGCGGCGGCCAGGAAGTTCCCCACGGATAGACATCCGGCACGCCCATGTCGCGCGCTTCCGCGGTCCTTCCACTTTCTTCGGGAAGGCCGACGGCTTTACTCCATTCGACATCAGTGGGAAGACGATAGATTTTCCCGACCGGGAGCGTGCCGTCTTTCTGCTCTTTGAAGGTCAGCCATTTGCAAAATGCCGCCGCTTCCATCCACGTCACGTTCACGACGGGATGATCCGGTCCCTGCTTGAAACCAGGATCGCGCCAGAGGGTCGATTTCAGTCCCGTGGTCGTCGCAAAGATCTCGAAGTCTTTCAACCGCGTCGGCCAGATCGCGAATTGCACATCCCCGGCGGGGATGAAAGCCATGCCGAGGCTGTTCGTCGTGGGGCCGCCGGCGGGAGGCGCGGGTTTGGTCTCGACCACGGGCTTCGTCTCAACGACCGGCACCGAAGGCGTGGTCATTTTGGCCAGCAGCGTCGATTCGGCACCCGGTAAAGCCGGAGCTTCGCTCGCGGCGGGTTTTGGCACTTCCAGCGCGGGGGCCGGTGCGGCGGGCTTGACGGGCACAGGAGCTTTTTCAACCGGCGGCTTCGCGTCGGCCTCGGGATTTTTCAGCGAGGATTCCAGTGCTTTCATGCGCTCCTCGAAGAGCTTCTTGGCATCGTCCATTTCCTTCATGATCCTGCCGCGCTTTTCCTCCATCTCCTGCTTTTTTTGCCGCTCGATTTCCGCCGCCGCCATCGCGAGCGCGACTTCCTGTTCCTTCTGCTTCACGGCGGCTGCCTGCTCTTCTTTTTTGCTCATCGCCCCGTCGGCCAGCTTCGCGCTCTCGGCGGCGATGCGTTCGTTGTCGGCGATGACTTTTTTGATCGCGTCCAACTCCGCCTCGACCTTCCGCTGTCCGGCCAGCTTGTCCTTGTTTTCCTTTTCGACATTTTCGACGGCTTTCTTCGCTTCGTCAGCAAGACGCGCCTTTTCCTCAGCAGCCTTTTTTGCCTCCTCGGCGGCGAGTTCCGCCGCACGCCGTTCGGCCTCCCTTTTTTGGCGAAGCGCGGCGACTTCATCGGATGCCTTCAGCATCGGTCCCGCAGCTTTCATTTTTTCATCGAGCGACTTCATGGCTTCGACGACCGCCGCCTCGGCCTGCTCTTTCTTTTTCAGCATGGTCTGGTGCATCTTGTCCCAATCCTCGACGGATTTGCGCGCCGCTTCCAATGACGCGGTTTTTGAAACCACAGCTGGGCCGGATGCCGGTTCGGAACCCGGCGAGGCCGGGATCGGAGTGGCGACGGGTTTCGGAGTTGCCGGCTTGGCATTGGCCGCGAAGACCGGCGCAGGCTCGATTACCGGCTTGGGAGCGATGGCGGCAACGACCGGCGGCTGCGGGACCGGCGCAGCTTCCACGATTGGGCTGCTTTCGACTTTGGGCTGGGTGACTTCCGTTTTATCGGGAATGGGCTCGGGCTCCGGGATGGTCTTTTCCGGCACGGGTTCGGAAACGGGATTTTTCACCGCCGCATATTGAGGCAACTCGTTGGACGATTCAGTGCGGACCACGGGCTCCGGCTCAGCCTGGCCGTGTTTGCGGAAGCCACCGAAGAACACCGCATAAACGCACATCGCGACGAGAATCGCCGCCGCTGCCAGGCCGGTGATTGGGAATCCAGAACGGCGTGTCCCAAATTTGGCGTCATCGTCAGAAATGGCATTTTCCAAATTCGCTTTCTTATCGCGCGACTTCGCGGATTCTGGCGCGGCTGCTTTTTTCACCGCCGCATCTCCGCTTTCTTTCGATTCAGCGGGCTTGGCCGTGCTGGCAAATACTGGCGCGGACTTCTTCGCGGCTGCGCTCACCCACGCTTTGCTCACAACAGGAATCACCGGCCCAACCTCAGGCAGCGCGGCCTCGACGGGCGGCTCCACTTTCGCCACAGGCACCTCGAATTTTGGAGCAGGCGCTTCCGCTTTTGCGGGTGCCACTGGCTTGGGCGCGACCACCGCATCCGCCGCCGTTTTTGAAAGCCCCAGCTTTTCACTCAAATCAGCCAGCGACTTCGGGCGCTGCTCGGGCGATTTCTCAAGACAAGCCGCAATCGTTTTTTCCCAATCCGGCGGAACCGATCCGCCCGCTTTCCCCATCTGCGAACGACTGTCCAGCACCCGTATCGGCGCGGCGCTCCTGATTTTTCCCGCAAGGCCGGACCCGCTGAAAGGAGGCTGCCCTGCGAGCAGTTCGTGCAGCAGCACGCCAGTTGCGTAAATGTCATCCGACGCAGACGGTGCCTGCCCGTCGAGCAATTGCGGACTCAGATTTTCGACCGGCGGCGTCCCGGCGCTCTCGCCGCCCGCTCGCCACAGCGCATCGCGAATGCAGCGCCCGATTCCAAAATCCGTCGCCACCAGACGCCCGCCGCTGCCGACGAACAAATGATCCGGCGACAAGTCGCCATGCACGAGCTGAATCCGGTGCGCGTCGTCGAGAATCTGGCAAAGCTGCACCATCCACGGCTTCACCTCGTCCGCCTCAAAAAATCCCCCAGCCTTTTTGCGCCGCAAATCCACGAGGCATTCCCCTTCCACCGCATCCGTCGAAATCGCCGCCCATTCGCCATCCTCGATGAAATCGTAAATCCGCACGATGTTCGGATGAATCAACTGGCGATTGCGTTTCACTTGCTGGCGCAATTCATCCATCGCCTTTTCATCCGCGCGCACGGACTGCGGGATAAAATGCAGCGCCACGTCTTTTCCGAGGACTTCATCGTTGGCGATCCAGATGGAAGTCGCGGAGCTCGTGTGCTTCTCGCCGCGGAGCACATAACAGCCGGCCAGCTTTTGCCCCGGCGTCAGGGCTGGGAATACAGTTTGCGTGGTGCCGGTCGGCACATCGTTGGAAGAATGGGCGGTTTGCATGAGGACAGTCTTTGGCTCTTAAAATTAAGCGGTAATTCTATTTGCTGGCGTGCTTTTCCAGCGATTGCAAACGGTGCGAAAGCAAAGGACACGCCATCTCGGAACCGTTATCCGGTTTGACCAAAAATTGCCAACTCAAAATCACGAAATCTCGGTGGCAGACTATTTGCGATGAGAAAAAGAACAAAATATTTGTTGCGCATTAAACCGAACAAGACATACTCCGTATAATTTCCATAATAAATCGCCGACGGATTCACTATCTGAAAAATTTCTGTTTCACTCTGTTTCACAACCCGCTACAAGAACACATCAACGCATGAATACCAAGCCACTCGCATCGCTCATCCTGCTCACGTCCGCCGCCGTTGCGCTCGCCGCAGGGGATGGAAATCCCTCGCAAAAGCAGCTTCAGGTTTTCCCTAAAAACCTCGCGCGCCAGCACGTCGGATCGAACCTCTTTCTCTTCAACCCGGCGAACAGCAAATTTCAGCCGACCGAAGCCTCGGCCGCTTGGCTGGATGATGATGTCACCACCGGCTGGCCAGTGATGTCCGGGCAGCAGCATTATCTGCTCACGCTCGCGGAACCGGCGCTGCTCACAAATGTCGCCATCTCCACGCGCCCGACGGCGGGCACCGTCACGCTTTACGTCGGCGACGAGCCCGCGGCTCCCGGCGCGAAATCGTGGACGGTCGTGGCCAAAGGCGTTTCGCTCGAATCCATCAACGAAAAGAAACTCGCGCAGCCATTCAGCCGCTTCGCGAAATACATGCTCATCGAGACGGACATCGCCGATCCCGGCCCGCTTTTCAGCCTGTATGTCTATGGTGATCGCGCCGCTGTGAACTACCAGCTTCGCAAGCGCGAAACCCCAATCGACACCCGCGCGATCTTCGGCCCTTACGTGAATAATCCGACCACCTACAGCATGTCGGCCATCTACGCGCAAAGCACCGTCACGTATGCCGCCGCGCCCGGCGGATTCGCCTCGTGGCAGCGTGCGATCGACGAGAATCCCGAAAGCGGAACCACGATCATCCCGACCACCGATGAAGCGGGACTCGTCCTCAAGCTCGCCACCGCACATCAGCTTACCCGCTTTGCCGTCCTCACTGGCGGCGCTCCGGCGAAGGGAATGCTCGAATTTTTCATCGTGCCGAACGCACCCGTCGAGGGCGACAAGGCCGCTTCGCTGGCCGGGCTGACCTCGACCATCACGATGGTTTTTGACGGCAGTACTTCGCGCGGCGCAATCGGCTTTCCCGGCGTGGAAGGCGGCGCGGTGCTCCTGCGCTGGACGCCCGACACCGCCGGTGAAGCTCTCGACCTGCGCGAATTGAATGCCTTCAACGAGATTTCGCTCAACGAATACGAACTCTCGCTCACGCCCGAAGCCGTCACGGAAATCCAGTCATCCGACCGCGGCAACGGCAAGAGCTACGCCGACAGCGGCGGTGGCAAAGACTACGCGGACGGCAAGGACGGCAAAGCGCCGCCCGTCGGAGAATTCCTCACCCCGCGCTCGCCCTATCTGCCCGGTGGCCTCGGCTTCCCGCCGAACCTCTCCCGCCGCAAGCTCGCTCCCGCGCCGGTCAGTCCGTAATCACTGTTTCATGGTTGGTTCAAACAAGCGCGGGGATTCGTTCCCGCGCTTGTTTGCTTTTTCAGCGGGACGCCCGCTACAAACTCCCGCGTGCTCCTCTGGTCCGTCTTTGTCCAAGTCCTCCTGCCGATCCTCGTCATGTTCGGCTGCGGCTGGCTGCTTGATCGCCGCGCCGCGCTGAATCTCGACACGCTCGTTCAGCTCAACATCCGCGCCGTCGTCCCCGCGTTCATCTTCCACACCATCGTCGCGTCCACACTCGATGCCGCCCTCGCCGGGCGCGTCTTCGCCTTCTCGCTCACGATCATCCTCGCCATGCTCATCGCGAGCGCGCTCGTCGGAAAGCTGCTCGGCTACCGCGCGGAGGAAACCCGCGCGCTCCAGCTCGGCACCATGTTTTACAATTCGGGCAACTTCGGCATCCCGCTCATGTCGCTCGCGTATCCCGGCACCGG
>JAYVRQ010000342.1:0-5440 GCA_043776145.1 Chthoniobacteraceae bacterium | reverse complement strand
GCCCCATCATCATCCCGCTCTGATCCATCTCCGCCATGTCCCCCGCGTTCACAAACTTCACCTTCCCGCCATAGTCGAGAATCACCAGGTTCTCATTCGCGCCAAACTTATACTGCTCCTGAAGCGAGCGGGCGCGCGTGAAGTTCCTGTATTGGTCCACGAGTTCCGTCTGAAACTGGGTTTTCGACGCATACTCATACTCCCGAAGCAGGGCCACCACGTCGCCATAGACCTCCGATCCCGTGGAGAAAAAGACCACGGCTTTCACCGGCTTCTTGAGGCTGGCGAGCAACTGCGTCGTCTGTCCGCTCAGCACATGCTTCTGGTCGCGTGTGTAGTCCCAGCGTTTGAAATGCTTGAACGAAATATAGTTCACCATGCCGACGATCAGGAACACAACCAGAACTTGAACGATGACGTTCAAGCCAATCTGAACGCGATGGATCGTCACCGTCTTTTCGGCGGGTTTGCTGTCGGTGGTGGGTTTCTGCGAGTCTTCGGCCATGTGTGATGAAAGGTCCGTGGGTTAGGATTTCCACTTCCGATACTGGAAGACCTGGAAGTTGAGCGCGAGCATCAGCGCCGTCATGGATAAGTACCAAACGATCGGACGGCTATCGATCATGCCTTTGGAAAAATCGCCCATGTGCTCGACTGCGGAAATATAGCTGTTCACACTCTTCGCCGATGGGTCGGTGACATTCATAATGAAGCTCATCAAGCCCGCGAAAAAGCAGAGGGTGATCGCCGAGAAACTAATGACGGCGGCGTTAATCTGATCCTTCGTCAACGCCGAGGCAAGGCATCCGATGGAGATGTAAAACATGCCGATCAACAGCAGGAGCAGGTAGCTGCCATAGTAAGCGCCCGCAGCGTTCGCGGCTTGTTGTTTGGTGATGAGTTGGAAGACGGCGAAGTAGCTGAAGCTGGGCGCCCACAGGATGATATAGAAAACCAGCACGCCAAAGAACTTGGAAAACACCACCTGCCAGTCGCTCACGGGGGCCGTGGTCAGCGTCTCGAAAGTTCCCATGCGAAACTCCTCCGAATAAGTGCGCATGGTAATCAACGGGAAGATGAGCACGAACGGGAACCAGAAGAGGACCGTATTGAAGAATGCCTCCACAACCGTCACCTCCGTCGGCCCGCGATTGAGAAAGCTGGCGCCGGAGAAAAAATTGAAGCCGGTGAGCAGCAGGAAATAGAAGAGAACGACATACGCGATCGGCGAGTAAAAGAAGCTCTTTATCTCGCGTTCGAGCAGGGTGAAGAAGGTTTTCATCAATGGCGTCAGGAAATTAGTGAAAGCACGGCGATAGTGTGAACAGCGGATGAGTCCAGCCTGAAAGGCTGAAACAAGCCAGCCCAGGGCAACGCCCTGGGTTGCATTCGGAATAGCATCAGCCCTGAAAGGGCGGGACATTGATCTTTCATCGGGTTGTTACGCCTTTCAGGCCTGTATCCCATGGCCGCGCCAACCCAGGGCGTTGCCCTGGGCTGGCTTGTTTCAGCCCTTCAGGCTGGGCGATAATGGCTGCTGCAAACACGCTTTAGGGTTTAGAGCAAACTTAGCTATCCGAATGGGTTAGTTCCACGAAGACATCCTCCAGCGTGGCCCGTCGCCGCGCGAGTTCGCGGACGTTCCAGCGGCGGAAGACGGCGAGGTTCATCACCGCCTCGGCGGGGTCGGCGTTCGCTTCGAGTCGAAGGTTGAAGATGCTGAACTCTCCGTCCTTTTCCTCAGTGACATCCTTCACCCCCGGCAGCCCGAGCAGTGCATCGCGCGCATTAGCTCCGTCGGTCTTTGCTTCGATCCGCATACTGCCGGCGGCTCGGTGATTTTTTAGAAGGTTCTCCGCCGTATCGCTCGCCCGGATTTCACCCTGATGAATGACGATCACCCGCGAACACATGATCTCCACCTCGGGCAGAATGTGCGTCGAGATGAGCACCGTGCGCTTGCTGGCGAGGTTCTTGATGAGTTCGCGCACCTGCCGGATTTGGTTCGGATCGAGCCCGATGGTCGGCTCGTCGAGGATGAGCAAATCGGGATCGTGAACGAGCGCATCCGCGAGGCCGACGCGCTGGCGCTGGCCTTTCGAGAGCGTGCCGATGATCGCGCGCTCCTTCTCTTTCAGGCTGCATTGCTCGATCACGTCGCCCACGCGCTCCTTCACCTTGCGACCCGCCACGCCTTTGAGATTCGCCCGATAGCTCAGGTATTCGTTCACGCGCATGTCGTGATAGAGCGGCGTGTTTTCCGGCAGATAGCCGATGCGTTTCCGCGCTTCGAGGCTCTGGGAAAATACATCGAATCCCCCGATCGACGCCCGCCCGCTCGTCGCCGGGAGATAGCCGGCGAGAATGCGCATCGTCGTCGTCTTCCCCGCGCCGTTCGGCCCGAGAAAGCCGACGATTTCCCCCTTCGCCACCTCGAAGCTGAGGTTCTTGATCGCGGTGAAGCCCGAGTATTTTTTCGTGAGGTTTTCGACTTGGATCATGCTTTGGATTTTTCGAGGAAATTCAGCGCGCATTCAACGTCACGGGGGTCCATGAAACGAAGTCGCGTCGGCCGACTGTGCGCACGATCCCGACCGTGAAATCCACGGCGGACCCTGTGCCAATCGGCTCCAACAGTTCCTCGACCTGTTTGGAAGTGGTGACGCGATAACGCCCGAGCTGGCTGATGACAAGCCCGCGCTTGAACCCCGCGCGATCCGCCGGCGAGCCCGCCTCCACATCCGCGATCACCACGCCCGCGTCCGCATCGTAGCCCATCGTCTCCGCCAACTCCTTCGTCATGTCCTGAAGTTGCAGCCCGAAAAATTGCATCACGCGGTTCTGCGTCCCCCGCGCCTTCGTGCTCTTCTGCCCCGCCGCGACTTTGCGAAATTCCGCCACATGCTCGCGCACCGCGCTCCCCGGAATCGCGAAGCCCATCCCCTGCGTCGGCACCCCCTGCGGCGTGAACGCCATTTTCACCGAACTCACGCCCACCAGCTTCCCCGCGAGATCGACGACCGGCCCGCCCGAGTTCCCCGGATTGATCGCCGCATCCGTCTGCACGAGGTCTTTGTAATCCTTATTCTCCACCGTGACCGCCCGCGCCTTCGCCGACAAAATTCCCCGCGCGACGGAGCTGCCGTAGCCGAGCGGATTCCCGAGCACGAGCACCGTCTGCCCGAGATGATTCGGCGAAAGATCGCCGAGTTCGATGAACGGCAGCTTCTCCTTCGACTCGATTTTCAGGAACGCCAAATCCGTCTCCGGCGACCCCGCGATGTACTTCGCGATGTAAGTCTTCCCGTCATTCGTCGTCACCGAAATTTTCAAATCCGCCGCCCGCTGCACAACATGCTCGTTCGTCACGATGAAGCCGCCCGCATCCACGATGAATCCCGAGCCGAGGCTCTGCACCGTCTGCTTCACCAGCCGCGGCGGACGCATCGGCCCGCCGAAAAAATTGTTGAAAAACTCATCGCGCGGATCGCGCACCGTCCGCTGCACGATGCGCTCCGTGTTGATGTTCACCACGGCGGGCATCGCCTTCGCCACCGCGACCACGGAAGGCTCCTGCGCGGGATCGATCTGCGCGGGCGCGCTGGAAAGCAGGCACGCGAAGAGAGCGGCGAAAAGGAGGCGCGAATGAGTCATGGAAGTCAGGGGCGTCATCTGACAGGCAAGCATCCGTTTCGCTCAAACATTTTCGCGAGCCGAAAAGTCGGGCTGCTTCAGTCGGCGTTGAGTAAATGTGACAATTGTGTTACGAAATGACGCTGGTTGAATCCGCAAAGCCCACGACAATCCCGCGCCCCTTATGCCTACAATTCTCCCATTCCTCACTCCCATGCACCCACCATCCTCCCGTCGCTGGGGCCGCGTTCTTTGCGGCTCCGCCATCGCACTCATCTCCAACTTTTCCCTCCGGGTGAATGCGGCGACGTTCACCTGGAATAACGTCACCGGCAATTGGAGCGACGCGGCGAACTGGCTAGGCGCCGCCGTCCCGAGCGGCGCGGATGCGACGGACATGCTGGTTTTCGCGGGTGAAGTGGGAACGCTGCTCGCGCCGACGAACTACACCGCGACCGACGACCTCGCGGCAAATCCGTTCGTCTTGAACGCCATCACGCTCAACGCCACCGACGCCGCAAATCTCGCGACCGATCCCGCGCAACTGCTCGTCGGCACGAACCCGCTGCGTTTCGCCGGAGTCGCGCCGAACGTGACACAGAACGGCGCGGGGCCGGTCACATTCGATCTGCCGGTGGATCTCAGCGGCTCGCTGTTCTTCGCGGGGAATGGCGCGGGCGCGGTCACTTTTAACAAGGCCATCTCCGGCTTCGCGACCGTGCGCAAGACGGGCACGGGCACGTTTCGCTTCGGCACCTTTCCCATTTTGCCCGCGACCAACGCGCCGTCGGACAACTCCTGGGTCGGCCCGCTCGCGATCGACGACGGCACGATCCGCTTCAACAACAACGCCGACAGCGGACGCACGGCGCTGCGATCGAATGCGATCGTCTTCCCTGCGAGCGGCGCGGCGATTCCGCTGCTCGCCTGCTCGAATGAACTCCGCGCCGGCACGCTCAGCGGCGGCATCGGGAAAGTGGAGAGCGCCGTCACCGCGACGAATGCGAGCAGCGAGGACATCGTCATCACCGCACTGAACGACGGCGCGTTTGGCGGAACGGTGCGGCTCGGACCGGCGACGGGCACGGGCAGTAATTTGGGAAAATTCGTCGTGCGCGGGCCGGGCGTACAGACGCTCACGGGCACGCTGCAAATCGACAAGGATGTGGAAATCGGCGGCACGCTCGTGCTCGGCGGGACGGCCTCGCTCGGTGCGCAAACGCGGGGCGCGATCGTGCTCGGCGGCGGCACGCTGCGGCTCGACAACACCGCGATCAACAACCCGAATCGCCTGCGCGACGCGACCACCACCTCGACGGGCCTCGACGCGATTGGCGGCGGCGTTTTCCTGCTCATCGGCAACGCCGCCGCGAGCACCACGGAAACCATCGGCCGCCTGCAACTCGGCGCGCAGACCGGAGCCGCAGCCCCTTTCAAAACCAAAGCCCGCGCGGGCGAGACGCACCTCGCGCTCGTGCATCGTGGTGCCGCATCCGCCGCCACCGCGCTCACGCTCCAGGCCTACGAGCGCGACGACACGAGCGAGCCGCCGCTCGACACTGTGGTCTTTTCCGCGAGCGATGAATTCGGCACGCCGCTCAGCCTCGGCCTCGTCGGCAACAACCCGCGCATCGCCTTCACCACGCTCCCCGCGCTCAGCAACGGCCTGCTCGACAACAGCACGCTAAGCGGCAGCACCGGCTGGGCCGTCGTTGGCACCACGACGGGCCTCGCCTTCGCCACGCAGACCGCAGTGGCAAATGGAATCACCGCCGTCGCCACCACCGCGACATGGGCGAGCAGCGCC
>JAYVRQ010000341.1:0-5447 GCA_043776145.1 Chthoniobacteraceae bacterium | reverse complement strand
CGCTGAGCACGACCGCGCCGCCGGAAATGTTTGCGACGGTGAAAGTGGGCGACGCCGAAAAGCCGCTCGTAAATTTCCGCATGTCCACCGCGATGCTCGTCGGCGCACCGCTCACATTCTTTGCCAGCGCGCCGTGCGGGATCGCGAGGAAGTGCAGATATTCTTCGAGTCGCGTGTAGCCTGCGACCGTGCCGGTGGGAAAAAACGTGACGCCCGTGATGACACCGCCGCTGTTCGCGAGCGCCGTGTTGTGATCGTCCGTCGCGCTGCTCCAACCCAGCGCCGTCTCGTAGTAGTCGGGCATCCCATCTTTGTCCGTGTCCACCGGCGCAGCCGCGGAATTCAGCGCGCCGAATCCGCCGTTCGTCGCGCCCGTGCCCGCCGGACTGCTGACGTGATGATGCGTCTGCGCCACGAGTTCATTCGCGAGGATCGTCGCGAGTTCATCGCGCAACGGTTTCGCCACATCCACATCGAGCCGCAGCGGCCCGGCGGCGCTCACGACTTTTTTGTAAGCGAGCAGCGGGTCTTCCGTCGTCACCGCGACCCCGGGATTCACGAGCGCCGCCGCGAGATGCTCCACCTTCGTCTGATCCGACAACATGCCGTAGCCCGTGTCCGTCCCATCCACGAGCCCGTTCAGATTTCCATCGAAGCGATTATTGCTAAGATAGACGTGGAAGTTCGGCACGCCATTCCGATCGAACGCGCCTTTCTCCAGCGCCCGCGTCTTCCCGCTCGTCGCCGCGATGAAATAATTCCCAACCACATTCGTGTTCCAATTCGCCGGCGTCGTCGAGTCGCCGAGGATGAAGCCTATGTCCCAATCGAACGTCACGTTATTCCGCCAGTCGAGCAGCGAGGGCCGCGCCTTCGGGTTGCGCGTGTGATTGTGCGCCCACAGCGAGTGATGACACGTCGCGTGATTCTGATCCCACAACCCGCCTGCCGAATGCGACTCCATGCCCCAAGCGTTCACGCTCCACTGCCACGTCATATTTTCCGGCGGGCTGCTGAACGACGACACGTTTTCGTCATTCGAGAGCATCGCGTCGCAGTGATCGAAAATGGAATTCAGCGAACCGCTGTCGAGGTCGATGGCGTCCGCGCTGTTCCCATCGCGGAATCGCAGGTGCCGGATCACGACGTCATCGCCCGACACGCGAAACGTCCCATCCTTCAACCCGAATCCATCGCCCGGCGCCGTCTGCCCCGCGATGGTGATCTTCGACGCCGTGACGCGCAGCGTGCCCGAGATGTGCGCATACCCGCTCACATCGAAAACGATCGTCCGCCCCGCGCCCGGCACGCCCACCGTCAGCCCATCCGCGAGCGAGCCCGCGCCCGACGCATTCGTATTCGTGACGTGATACACATCGCCCCCGCGCCCGCCGACCGCATTCGCGCCCGCGCCCTCCGCGCCGGGGAAGGCGGGGATCGCGAGCGCAGTCGAGGACGCAAGGGACAAAAGGGACGCGATAATTCGGAGGCGGAACAGGGGAGGCATGAGTGGAAAACTGATAGCTCAGGCCACGGCGCGCGCCACGAAGTTTTGAGGCTGTATCCGCAGTTCTTAAAAAAACGTGGAGCGGGTGAACAGGCGTGAGCGGAGGCAGGCGGCTCACCCGCTCCACGTTTTTCAAAGAAAGCCGTGGAAGTGCGAGGCGAGTCAACGCGCCTTACTTGACGAGCTGCTCGAGATTGTTGTCCGGCTCCGCGCCGAGTTCGATCGCGCGCTTGTAGTGCAGCCGCGCCTTTTCCTTGTTCGGCGGCTGCATCGTGGCGAAGACGACGGCGAGATTGAAGTGCGCGTCGGCGTAATTCGGGTCGATCACCACGGCGGTTTCGAGTTCCTTTTGCGCGGCATCCTGCCAGCCCTTCTGGCTCGCAGTGATGCCCAGATAGTTATGCGCCGTGGCGTTCTTCGGATTGATCGCGAGCGCCTTCGTCAGTTCGGTCACGGCGTCGTCCAGTTTGCCCTGGCTGTAAAACACGATGCCGAGCGTGCATCGCGAAAAGGCGTCCTCGGGCGCGATGGCGATGGCTTTCTTAAAGGCCTCCTCGGCGCGGACGAGCTTTTGCGCGCGGAAAAGGACTACGCCGAGATTCGAGAGGATGTAGAGATTCTTCGGCGCTTTCAGGAGGATTTTTTCGTAGGTCTTTTCCGCCTCGCGATAGTTGCCCTTGTCGAATTGCTCCTTCGCGTCGCGCGCGAGCGGGAGCAGTTCCGGCGGGACGGCCGGCGTGCCGGAATCGGGCGCGCTCATGTTATCCGCAGTGGTTCCGGTGCTGGCGGTTCCGGTGGGAGCCTTGGTCGGCGAGCGGCCCGCAGTGCCGCCGGGAATGTTGGTCTCCGCAGGCTTGTCGCCGGAGGGCGCAGTGTTCGTCTCGACGGGTTTCGTCGGCAGTTCAGGTTCAGTCGGGAGCTTCGATGGGATCGCGTCAGCCTTCGCGAGTTTGGTGTCTGGAACGACGGGCGGCTTTGGCGCGTCCGGCGTTTTGGGCTTCACGGGATCGCCGCTTGGGAAGGTGAGATTCGACGGGAGATTCGAGGCGAGCGAGGCCGGCGGCTTGTCGCCAGTCGCGGGCGCGACGGCTGGCGTCGGCGGCGCGCCCACGACTTCCTTGGGCGCGGCGATGGCGATTTCCGTGTCGCTGATCTCGATGGTGGGCTGTTTGAAAAGTTTCTTTTCCTTCTCCGTCAGCTTCACGACGGGCTGGCCGAGGAATTCGATCTGATCGAGCAGCGCCTTCGATCCGACGGCGAGCTTCCCGAGTTCCGTGAGCACGAGTTGCTTCGTCTTGTCGCGCACGGCCTGCTGTTTCATCTGCCGCACCACGATGCCGCGGAGCGTGTCGTTTTCCTCCGCGAGCCGCTTGCGCTCGCCTTCGCTGAGCTTGGCGTCGCTCTTGATTTGCGCGAGTTCCTTCGCCTGCGCGTCGAGTTTCGCCGACAAGCCGGACATCTGCATCTGATAGGTGTCGCTCTGCTTTTTCGCATCGACGAGTTGCTGCTTCACATTGCCCACCTCGATTTTCAGCGAGGCGATCTGCTTGTCCTTGTCCTCGCCCTGCGCCTTGAAATTTTTGATCTGCCCCTCGGCGTCGCTCAGCTTCGCCATCAGCGTGGTGTTCTCGGTCATCAGCTTGTCGAGGTTCTTCGACGCCTCCTTCATCTTCGTGACCTGCGCGATCGCATCGTCGCGGTCCGTCATCGCCTTCGTGAGCTGCTCCTGCACTTTTGTCAGCCTCATCTCCACGCTGCCTTTCTCGTTGAGCGCCTTGTCGATCTGCTTCTGCATTTCCGCGATCTTTCCGGGAAACGCGGCGTTCTCGCGCTTCGCCGCGTCGCGTTCCTCGTTGGCTCCGGCGACGCGCGTTCTTGCGCTGGTCAGGCTTTGCGCAAACTGCTCGCTGATTTCCCGCTCCGCATCGCGGTCGATTTTCACGGCCTTCAACTGCCTTCGCAGTTCCGCGATTTCCGCGCGCGCGGCATTCGCGGCAGCGGAATCCTGACCGCCTTCCTGTTGCGCCTTGAGCAGCGCGTCCTCGGCCATGTTCGCGCGCTTCTCGAGCTTCAACCGCTTCTCCGCGGACTCCGCGGCATCCTTCAAAGCCTTGTCGAGTTTCCGCGCGAGTTCCTCCTTGTCGCGCGTCACTTTGTCGAGAGTGCCCTTCGTGTTCGCGAGGTCTTCCTTGAGTTTGTTGAGGTAATTCTGCGCGTTTTGCAGCAGCGCATCCCCGCCCTGCGGCGCAGGCTCGGCGGGTGTTTTTCTCACGCCCCCTTTTGATTTCGGCGCAAATTCCTCCGTCCCGGGAATCATCGAGTTCCCCTTCGGCAAAACGAGTTCCTCCTGATCCAGCGGCTTCAAAGTGGAAACCGGCGGCTTGCTCCCACCGCCGCCTTCGAGCCGCACGACCGCCTCGGAGGCCATGTCCCGGCGGCGCTTTACCATCTCCGGCTTCCACGCAGGATCTTCGCGCGAGACTTGATCGAGCAGGGAAATCGCGCGCTTCCACGACGCGGCCGCCCCGGCCTTGTCTCCGGCCTCCTCGAGTTTTTCACCCGACCCGCACGCGACGTAGGCGGCGAGGAAAATGTCGGACGTGGTTGTGCTCTCGGCGCGGGCGGAAGCGGAGGCGAGGCCGAGGCACGCGAGGAGGGTCAGTCGAAAGGCGGAGCGCATAGATGGACGGATGGACTTGGAAAAAGTGGCCGAAGTTACAGGAATTGATTTTTGGATGCAATCAGTTCTCATGGCCCGAAGTGAAGCGCCCATTTTCCCGCGAAACACCCCGGAATCCCGATGAATGCTGGCTTCGCGGGGAGCACCTCGCCGCGCTCCGCGACGCGGGCACGGACGCGCACCGGCTCTTTTCCAGCGCCGATGCCTGGCTGGAACGCTTCGGACCCGACCTGCTGCTTTCCCATAAAAACGACGCCGCGCGCGACCGCGTGCTCGGCGCGCTGCCCGAGTGGGCCGCCGCGCACGGGCTCGAATACCGGCGTCTCTTCGGCAAACTGCTGCCCCGCCAAAACGAGGATCGCGCCGCGCCTGTGCTGCTCGCGGGCGATGCGGCGCTGCCGATGGAGACGGTCGTCGAGGAATCCGGGATGCGCTTTGGCCTGGATTTCGCCGCGGGATATTCGGCGGGCCTTTTCATCGACCAGCGCACGAACCGCGCGTGTGTGCGCCGCGTCGGCGTGCGGCGGATGCTGAATACGTTTGCCTACACCTGCTCCTTCTCCGTGGCTGCCGCGATGGAAGGCGCGGAGACGGTGAGCGTCGATCTCTCGAAAAAATCCATCGACCGCGGACGCGCGAACTTCGCGCTGAACGGACTCGACCCCACCGCCCATCGCTTCATCGCTGACGACGTGCTCGAAGTCCTCCCGCGTCTCGCGCGGCGCGGGGAAAAGTTCGACGCGATCATCCTCGACCCGCCCACATTTTCGCGCGGCAACAAGGGCCGGAAATGGCAGGTCGAGCACGATTTCGAGAGCCTGCTCCTCGCCGCGCTCGACCTCGCCGCCCCAAAAGCGCGCGTGCTGCTTTCCACCAACTGCACGCGCCTCGACCGCCGCGCCCTCGAAGCCATCGCGCGCTTCTGCCTCAAATCCGCGCGCCGCTCCGCGACCTTCCATTGCGAGCCGCCGCTGCCCGATGTCCCCGCGCCCTTCGCCGCGCAGACGCTGTGGGTCTGCCTCACTTAGCCAGCGTATTGCCGTTCGGTGGTTTCTTTTTTAACGCAGAGACGCAAAGGACGCAGAGGACGCAGAGGTTTTGCATCGGACTCTTCCTCTGCGATCTCTGCGTTAAAAATAAAGCCGTACGAACTGGATCGCCGCGCCTCGACAGCTCCGCCGTCTTTTCCACAATCCATCCCATGACTTCCAGACTCGTCCCATTCGCCGCCGCCGCACTCGCGCTCACAAATCTCCACGC
>JAYVRQ010000340.1:0-5448 GCA_043776145.1 Chthoniobacteraceae bacterium | reverse complement strand
CGCCCGGCGCGGCTTACACGCTCACGGTTTACAATGTCGCCGACCGCAGCGGCAACGTGATCGCGCCAGGGAGCAGCATGAATTTTACCGCGCTCAATCCGCCGAACATCACCGGCAACGTGCCCGAGGCCGCGGGCTACACGCTCGTGCAAACGCTCGCGCTGCCGGGCGCGAATCCGAACTGGTCCGCGCAGCCCGCGAGCTACGTCATCGACCAGCGCGCGCTGATCGCGAAGCCGTTCGACCGCATCGGCTACTACATGGAACTCGACACGAAATGGGTGTGGGTTTCCGCGAACGCTTTCACCGCGAACATCGACCGCGTGGGCGTGCCGACGCTGGCCTCCGGCGCGGTTTTCCAAATGCCGCTCGCGAACATGAACGTCGCCGCCTCAGTGGGCAGCGGCATCGTCACGGGCACGGGGCTCGCGGGCGGGAACATCGAGTTCTGGCCGTATAACTACGGCCCGGCCAACGGCGCGGGCGTGGCGAACGCGAGCGCATCGCTTTTCGACTGGGGCGACACGCTCGACACCGGCGGCTACTACGGCTCGATGCAGTTGCACAACAGCGCGGCGAGCCAGGTGATCTTCGCGTTCAACAACTGGGGCAACGGCGGCGGCACCTGCGACCTCGGCGTCGGCAGCAGCGCGACGGGCCAGCCCGACTGGACCTTCGCGGCCAACGCCACGAGCTACGCAAATCGCAAGCTCTACATCTATGTCCGCACCTACGATGTCGCGCCCGCCATCGTCTCGCCGCCCGCGCCGCGCAGCGCCGCGGCGGGCACGGCGACCACCTTCACCGTCACCGCGAGCGGCACCGATCCGCTCGCGTATCAATGGCGGCGCAACACCGCGCCGATCACGGGTGCAACCGGCGCGGCCTTCACGCTGCCGAATGTGCAGGCCGGCCACGCGGGCGGTTACGATGTCGTCGTCACGAACCCCGGCGGCAGCGCCACCTCACCGGCCGCCGCGCTCACCGTCACCGGCCTCACCGAAGACCCGCTTTCGCTGCGCCTCGCCGTGGCGGGCGGCAACGTGCTCCTCAGCTACACGGGCTCACCACTCAGCCCGTTCACCGTGCAGCGCAGCCCCGATCTCGCGCAATGGACCGCCATCGCCAACGTCTCCGCAAATGGCGCGGGCCTCGTCACGTTCACCGATCCCAGCCCGCCCGCTGACCGAGCGTTTTACCGGCTCGTGCGGATCACGCCATAAACGAGCCTTACGAGGTGCGCTTCGACAAAGCGGGTAATGTGTTTTTCGTCGAACGGCTCAATGCCGTGGTGCGCCGCGTGGATCGGAAGACGGGCGTCATCAGCACCGTCGCGGGCACCGGCCAGCCCGGTTTTCCGCCCTCGTTTCCAAACTCCGTTTGGTAATGCAACGAGAAGGGAAACTCTGTTTCCCGCGGGGGGTGTCTGCGGGGGGAGCAGGGGTCACATTAAGAATTTCACTCTTGTCTTGTCGTGGAGCCATCGAGGTCAGCACAGACCAGGAGTTCCCCGTTGCCGTCAGTTCAGGCATCTTCCAGCCATGACCACGACACTTGAGGAAATCTACCGCGACCCGGCGATTCTTGACCAGGCGATTTCGCGCCGGGAACCGCTCGAGATTGTCGCCGGAGGTGAGGTGACGGCCACGCTTTTGCCGGAGGCGGACAAGACGCGCCGCGCACGCGCGCTGGTGCAGTTGGCGGATTGGGCGTTGTCGGCGCAGGTCGCGGCGGACGGCGGCTTCATCGGCGCGCGAAACCCACGCGGCGACCGCGTTTCCACCGACGACGGCGTAAGGCACGCGCGCTTCCGCCAAAGCGGCAGCGGCGCGCAGCAGACGGCGGCGGACTTTTTCCACCGCCTCGCTCATGCGCGGCCAGGAGACTGGATGAAGAGTGGAGACCATACGGAAAGCACTACGAGATCGTGCCTCATCGGCGATGCGTGGTCGAGGTTATGTTTGCGGGGCCGTTTCGCTGCGAAGCGCAGACAGAGACGCTGCTCAATCCAGCCAATTTTCAAGCAAGAGGCCGGGCAGCTTTTGAAATCGACCGTGTTGCGCGTCAGGGGAGCCGCGTCAGGCGTGCAAAGTCACGGCCATATGGCTCATTTCCACGAAGTCGCCTTGTGCGAGCATTTGCGCGATCGTTGGCCAGTTGCGGCGCAGCAAACAGAGCAATTCGTCGTTGGTGATATTGCTTGTCGAGATGAAGAACAGCTTTGGCGGTGCTCCGTGGAAAAGAAAGCCATCCACAAAATCTCCATCTTTGCTGACCACAATGCGACCCTCCTCCACGGCCACTCGCCGGACTTCTTCGTCGGGCGTGCGATTGGCAGCGGGCAAGTCGAGCGTGTGAACTGCATCCGCGCCAAGCGCAGATAACTCGCGAGCGAGTCGCCTCGGCAACGGCGTGGCAACGGCGCGGCAACGGCGCGTCCACGATGAACTTCACACGGCGATCGGCTCGCTGCGTTTGGTGCGCGCCAGCCGCGCGGCCCATCCATACACGGCCTGCAAATCAGCGGGATCGAGGTCTTCGTAATCCGCCAGGATTTCCTTCTCCGTCATGCCGCTGCTCAAAAGCTCGAGCACAAATTCCACCGGATAGCGCAGCCCGCGAATGCATGGTTTGCCGTGGCAGATGTCCGGGGAAACGGTGATGCGGGACAGCAGTTCTTGTTCACTCATACTGCGGAGTATGCCTCTCGTTCACTGGCTATTCAACCCGCGCCTTCTTTCAAACTGACTTCAACTTGATAATGGGCATCGAAAGCTACCGTCGCCACGCAAAACTCAACCCTCAATTCCAACGGCCAGAGTGCTCCGCACGCAGCACGCTTCCCTTTTTCCAAAGTGCCGTTACCGTCCCACACCCATGACAGAACCCTACGACGTAGCCATCATCGGCGGCGGCCCCGCAGGCAGCACGGCTGCGGCGTTGCTCGCCATGAAAGGCCGTCGCGTTGTTGTTTTTGAAAAGGAAAAATTTCCCCGTTTTCACATCGGCGAATCCCTGCTCCCGCACAGCCTCCGCGCGTTCGACCGCCTCGGGGTGCGCGAGACGATGAACGCGCGCTACATGCCGAAATTCGGCGGCGAGATCGCCACGGCTTGCGGCTCGCGGGCGCTGTCGTTTCTGTTTGAAAAAGGGTTTCGCTCGACGGTGCAGAGTGCGTATCAAGTCGAGCGCGCGGACTTCGACAAAATGCTGCTCGATCACGCCGCGAAAGTCGGCGCGGCGGTGCATGAAGAAACCGCCGTCGAGCAAATCGACTTCGACGCGGATGGCGTGACGCTCGATGTCCGCGATGCGGCCGGCACGCGCCAAGTCCGCGCGCGTTACTTAATAGATTGCAGCGGGCGCAACGCCGTCGTCGGCCAGAAATTCGACCTCAAGGCCCGCTACGCGCATCTGCAAAAATTTTCCATCTTCGCGCACTACGAACACGTCCAGCGCGATGCCGGACGCGATGGCACGCTCACGCGGCTCGTCCGCGCGCGCAGCCATTGGTTCTGGCTCATCCCGCTCGACGAAACGCGCACCAGCATCGGCGTGGTGCTGGACTCCGCCGATTTCAAAACGATGCGCCAGTCGCCCGAGGAGGCGCTCGCGCAGTTGATCGAAGATTCCGCGCTGATGCGCGGGCGGATGCGCGATGCGGTGATGGTGTCGCCGGTGCGCTCCGTCGGCGACTACTCGTACCGCAACACGCGCCTCACCGGCGACCGCTGGCTGCTCGCAGGCGACGCCGCCGGCTTCATCGACCCGATTTTCAGCACCGGCGTCTTCCTCGCCATCCATAGCGGCGAGCAATGCGCCGACCTGCTCGATGCCGTGCTCACCAAACCCGCGAAGCAGCCCCATCTCTTCGCGCGCTACGAGCGAAAGCTGAATCGCGTGATGGACATGTATCTGCGCTTCGTCACCGCCTGGTATCGCGACGAATTCATCGACGTCTTCACCAACCCCACCGACAAGCTGCAACTCGCCCCCGCCGTGAACGCCGTGCTCGCAGGAAATGTCGGCGGCAGCTTCGCGATTTGGTGGCGGATGCAGGTGTTTTATCTCGTGCTGTTTTGCCAGCGGTTCGTGCCGCTGTGCCCGAGGATCGAGGAGCAAACAGGAAGCGCAAAGCCTGAGTTGGAGCGCGCGGCGTGATTGGTCAAAATCGTTGGAGTTGAGCTTTCAATACCGACCCGTATTCTCCTGCCATGCGTCAAGTGATTATCTATCCCGGTGAAGATGGCTTTTGGGTGGCCGAGTGCCCGAGCCTTCCAGGTTGTATTTCCCAGGGCGAAAGCCGGGAGTCCGCTGTTACGAACATTCGTGAGGCCATCGAGGGTTACGTGCTCACGCTTGAGGAAGACGGGCTGCCGGTGCCAGAAGAGCATTTCGATGCGCTCTTGCTGGCGGTATGAGCAAGCTCCCGCAGGTCTCGGGCGCGGATGTCGTCCGCGCTCTCCAGAAAGTCGGTTTCACGGTTCGTCGGCAGCATGGCAGCCACATCATCCTGCGGCGGGACGCCCCTTTCGCTCAGACCGTCGTTCCGAACCACCGGCAAATTGATCGCGGAACTTTGCGGGCCATCCTCCGCCAGGCCGAGATCACGGCGGAAGAACTTGTCGGCTTGTTATGAAAAAACTTGGCTATCTCGGCGCCGCCTTCCTGCTTTTCGCCGGCTGCCAGACTCCCCACGAGTTCGCCGCGTCGGATCGGTCGTGGAAGACGCAGACCGGCCAGCTCAAATACACGAGCGGCCAGCGCGTGCTCGTCGGCGAAGTCGTCGTGAGCCGGCGCGGGGCGGCGGATTTTCAGATCGAGTTTCAAAAGGGTGGAGGGCTTCCGCTGCTCAAGCTGCGCATGGATGCGACGACGGCGCGGGCCGAGGGATGGTTCGCCCGCGGCTCGTGGCAGGGAGCGCCGGATCGTGCGCCCAGGCCGCTTCGCGGGTGGGTGGCGTTGCGCGCCGCGTTCGCATCGCGGCAGCCGGAACGCTTCACCGTCACGCCGCGCGATTCGGAAGACCGTTTCGATTTCGTCTTCAACCACTGATGCCGGAAGTGGTGCCAGCGAAAGACGCGAAAACAGAGAACGCGCGGCGGCAGATTCCGGGTAGCGCGCGCGTCTCGCGTGCTGGCGAAGGCGTCCCGCCTTCGCGGACTTCCAGCACGCATCTTTTCTAAATGCGTTCACGCGAACCAAAGCGACACGTCATGGAAGTTCGTTTCGGCGGGACGCCGAAACCAGCACGCGAGACGCGCGCGCTACCCGGAGTTTGCCGCCACGCGCATGTCCTTCCATGAGCCTCCCCCGCACCGTTGCCCACTTCGTCACGCACCGCCGCCGCTTGGTCGCGCTGGTCGCCGTGCTCATCGCCGCCGCGTCCGCGCTCGTCATCGTCTTCGGCGTGCATTTCGCGTCGGACATTCTCGATCTGCTGCCGAA
>JAYVRQ010000339.1:0-5466 GCA_043776145.1 Chthoniobacteraceae bacterium | reverse complement strand
GCGGCTTTTCCGCTGCGAAAGACTGGCCGCACAGCACACAAAAGAACGCGAAGAGGAGGGCGGGAAAACGTCGCATGGTCGTCAGCGGATTATACGCGGCGATTCATTACGCGCATCCACTCGCGCCCCTCGCGGCCCGGATACGCGCGCGCGGGGAGCCACTCGCGCACGAGATCGAAATGCGGGAGAAAGAGCGCGTCGAGTTCCGCGAGGCTCACGCCGAAGGGCGGGCCTTCGTCCGGCGAATCGTGGCCGGGATCGAGATAGAAAATCGCGAGCAATTTGCCGCCGAGTTTCAACGCATTCGCGACCGCATCGACGTAGGCGGCGCGCATCGCCGGGTCGATAGCGCAGAAGCACGTATGCTCCCACACCCAGTCGAACGCGCCGCGCAGATGCGGCGGGAGATCGAACAAATTGGCGAGTTCGTACCGCTCATTCCCCGCGCGGGGAAAACGCGACGCGCCTTCGATCGCGGACGGCGCGATGTCGAGGCCGGTGATTTGCTCCGCGGTCGCTGCGAGCGCGCGCACGTCGTGCCCGAAGCCGCAGCCCGGAACGAGCACCCGCCCGCAAACCGGCTCCAGTGCAAGGAAATCCACGAGCCCCGGACTCGGCCCGCGCTTTTCCCAAGGCGTCTCACCCTTTTGATATTGAGCTTCCCAATCGGTTGGCATCAGCGGCGAATCCAGGTTGTTGCTTGCGCGACGCTCCATTGAAATTTGCGGGCGTGTTCGCGGATGAGGAACGGTATGTCGCGCGCGGCAGTGAGATCGAAATGCGGCGCGAGTGCGGCGCGCAATCCGTCAAGCGCGGGACTGAGCCAGTTCGCGCGTGGGGTGAAATCTTCGAGCCAGGTGTAAGGCGACGTGATGACGAGATGCCCGCCGCTTTTCACGAGAGCGGGGAGCCGCGCCAGACAGCGCCGCGGCTCGCGCAGCCGGTCGATGAGATTTGCCATCAGCACGACATCGAACGCGCCGAGGTCCGCGCGCAAATCCATCGCGTCGCCGGTCTCGAAAGCGACGCGCGCGCGGTCGATCCCGGCGGGGACGCGCGCAATCAGCGGCGTGGCACGCGCGCCTTCATCCATGCGCTCGTAGGGAAGCTCGCCGGTCTTCAACGCATGCGCCGCGTCGATGAACCGCCGCGAGAAATCAATCCCGACCACCGAATCGCAAGTCCGCGCCAACTCGAATGCCGAGCGTCCCACCGCGCACCCGAGATCCAGCGCGCGACCGCGCGCCGTCACGCACTCGCTCACGCAGCGCGCGGGATATTCCAGCGCATCGCGCGGCCCGGATTCATACGGCAGGATTTCGTCCGCGCTGCCGTAGTGAAACAGCAGGTACTCCGCGAGCAGCTTGTCGGATTCGTAGATGTTCATCCGACAAGCAGTGCGTCCCGATCAATCCGCGAGCAGCCCGCGCATGTAAGCCGCGGGCGCGAAATTTTCGATGAGGACGACCGTCTTCCCTCCGCGCGTCATCCGCACCTGCGGCACGGCGATCTCCGGCGTCTTGCTCGGTGAAAAAAGGATGTCGTCGTGCGTCGCGTTCTTTTTGTTCGCAAAACAATCCGGCGTGAGCTTGCCGCCAAGATGATCGCTGCGCCCGGTCGCGACGTGCAGGGTACCGAGAATTTTTTCGTCCTGAATGTCGCGGCCCGACACGGGCAGTTCCTGCGTCCCAAAACCCAGCTCGCCGAGTTCGCCCGTCACCGGATCGCTGGTGAGTTTTTCGTTGTGCGCATCGACGGTCGCCTGATTCCCGCGCAACAGCGTGGACTCCACGATGCGTCCCTTCGTCACCCGCATCACGCCCAGCGTGCCGTCCTCATACTTCATCGGAAACAACCCCTCCGCACCGGCGGGCACGTAGTAAATTTCACCCGCGGGCAGGTTCGCCACATCCGGCCCGCCGCGGCAGAGGCCGTGACTTTTCTGTGCTTCCTGCCCGGCGAGTTCGAGGCGCAGCGTGAATTTTTTCCCAGCGGTCTCGTAGTCGATCTCGACCGATTCCGCGCGTGTCATCCCGAGCCGCAGCCTCTCCGCCGCCACGCTCACTTCATCGTAATCGACCGCGAGCCCGGAACTGAGGATCACCTGATTCACGCCGTGCAGCGTCGCCCCGCGAAAGCCGAATTTTTTGGCGAACGCGGTGAGCGGCGCGGTCGCCGAGTAGGTCGAGATGCAGAGGATGATGTCGTATTTGGAATAAACATCGGCGGCAAAATCCACCGCGCGCCCATCGGTCGCGACCGCAGTGTCCGGCAGATCGAGATTGCTGCCGCCCGTCACTTCATACGCAAACATCTCGCCGCCGCGCAGCCCGAGTTCGGCGAGCACGCCGTTTTTCAATCCCTGATAAAACACATCGTGCGCGTTGCGCTGGATCGAGAGGTCCGGGTTTTTGAGAAAGGCGAAATCCTTCACCCCGCGCGGATCGTCGAGGTCGATGAGGATGCAAACGCGCTCGCCGCCTTTGGGCGCGAACACGGTTTGCAAAAGCCGGCTGAGGCTGAATGGAGGAAACGTGCGGGAGTAGTTGGCGGCGTTTTGCGCGATGGTGGTTTGCATGGTGTGGAGTGGGTGATTCGGCGATTCGGTTTGGAAACTTTACGCGGCGGGTCGCGGGTTCGTTGCAGGGAATATCTGAAATTCGATCGGCGCCGATTGCAAGTGCGAGACTGCGGACTAGCCGCCGGTCTTCACCTCCACGATGTCGTGCGGCGCGCTCTCGCGCTGGCCGGCGGGCGTCACGCGGATATAGCGCGCTTTTTCGCGCATCTCGGGAAGCGTGCGCGCGCCGAGGTAGCCCATGCCGCTTTGCACGCCGCCCGCGAGTTGCGTGAGCACTTCGTCGAGCGCGGGCGCGACTTCCTTCAGCGCCTCGACGCCTTCCGCGGCGACCTTGCGCGCGGTGTCGCGCGAGCCGTGGCCGTAGCGCGCGGCGCTGCCCGCCTGCATCGCGGCGAGGCTGCCCATACCGCGGTACTGTTTGTAAAGTTTGCCGTTGATTTCCATGATCGCGCCCGGCGCTTCCGGGCAGCCCGCGAGCAGGCCGCCGCAGATGACGCCATGCGCGAGCGTCAGCGCCTTCACGATGTCGCCCGATTTCGCGATGCCGCCGTCGGCGAGAATGCGCACGCCTTTTTCCTCCGCCGCGCGGCTCGCGACGTAGAGCGCGGTGAGCTGCGGAATGCCGACGCCCGCGACGACGCGCGTGGTGCAGATCGAGCCCGGCCCCTGCCCGATCTTGATGACATTCGCGCCGCAGTCCGCGAGGAACTCGACCCCCGCCGCGCTCGTGACATTTCCCGCGATGATGGGCAGCTCGGGAAACTCCGCGCGAATGAGCTGCACGGCGTCACCCACGCCTTTGCTGAGGCCGTGCGCGGTCGAGACGGCGACGACATCGACCTCGCGCTCCACGAGCGCCGCGATGTGCGCGAGGATGCGCTCGCGGTCGAGTTCGCCGGTGTTCGAGTTGCGCGTGGCAGTGATGGCCGCGCCGCAGAGCAGGCGGAATTGCGCGTCGCGCGCGGGCTTCAACTGCGACGTGCGCTCGGTGAGGATACGCTCGATGTCGCTGATGGTGAAGAGTCCGCGCAGATGATCGTCCGCATCGACGACGAGCAGTTTGTGGATGCCGATGTGCTCGGTGAAAAAACGATCCGCGCGCGCGATGGGATCTTTCCCGAGTTCGCTTGCGAGGATGGTCTGGACTTGATTGCGCGGCGTCATCGCATCGAGCACGCGCACGCTGGCGTAACGCAGGCGGACGTTGTGCCCCGCGAGCAGCCCGAGCAATTTTCCCTCCGCATCCACGACCGGAAAAGTGCGGAAGCCGAAGCCGCGTTCCTCGATGAACGCGAGCACGTCGCCGATGGATTGATCGGGCGCGACCTTGATCGGCTCCTGGATCAAGCCATGCACATTATTTTTCACACGGCTCACTTCCGAAAGCTGCTGGCGGTCCGGCATGTTGCAGTGGATGAGCCCGAGCCCGCCCGCGAGCGCCATCGCGATGGCCATGCGCGATTCCGTCACTGTGTCCATATCCGCGCTGACGATCGGCAGGCGCAGATGCAGGCGTGGATGCAGCTCGGTTTCGAGCACCGCATCGCGCGGGAGAATCTCGGAGTAAAGCGTGGCAAGCGTGACGTCGTCGTAAGTGAGCGCCGTGCCCGCCTGTTCGCGGAAGAATTCACCGGCGCATTTGTAAAAGGCCGAGTCGATGGGCGATGAGAAGGTTGCCATGCGTGAAGATGCCCGACTTTTGCGCCCCGTGGGAAGCGGGAACATCGAAAAAAACCTGTCATTTACATCTTCCCCCGCACCGCTCAATAAAACTGAAAATGCCTTCAGCCACGTAAATGTCGAACCGGCCCGCCAGCGAACTCGCTGGACTCACTGGCTTGCGCGGCATCGCGGCGATGACGGTCTTCATCGCGCATGGCAGGTTCTATGAATTGGTGCCGGTCCTGAAACCCCCGCTCCTTTTTTTTGAATGGCATTCGCTCGCGGTGGATTTGTTTTTCATGCTCAGCGGCTTCGTGCTCCTGCATGTCTATGCGCCAAAGTTTGCTTCCGGCACGCGCGGTCTTTGGAAGCCCTACTACGCCGCGCGGGTCGCCCGCATCGTTCCGCTTTACCTCGCGACCCTGTTCGCCAGCCTCGGCGTTTTCGCCGCTGGCAGTGTGGTCGTGGGAAGATGGCCTTCCAATCTGACGTGGCAGGTTGTGAGCACCAATCTGCTGCTGCTCCAAGGCTGGCCAGGTCTGTTTCACATGAGCATCAACATTCCCTCATGGTCGCTGAGTGTGGAGGTCTTCTGCTATATCGCGGTGATGCCGCTCGCTTTGCTCCTGCATCGGCGGTTGAGCGGGGGCTGGAGCATTCAGTTAATCATCCTTCTGCTGGTCTCGTGGCGCATGAATCTATCCAGCGTTGATTCGGGATGGATTGGTCTGCTCCGCGGTGTCACCGGCTTTTTAATAGGAGCGTTGTTGCACCAGTTTTACCAGGCGACCTCGAACAAGACGGTAATCGCTACGACGCTCGCAGCGGCAGTGCTCTTTGTGGTCCTGCAATCGCTCGTGGCGTGGGGCGGGCTGACCAGTTATCTGCCGACTTTCACCTTCCCATTTTTGATTCTAGGTCTGACCAGTCCCGCGCGCAGTGTGGTGCACGATTTCTTCCGGTCTAGGTTCATGCTCTGGCTGGGCGATCTTTCGTATTCCATATATCTCTGGCAGGGGCCGGTGTATCTCGCGACGCATAACGTCATCCGCCCGCATTTGGTGCCGATGCCTGTCTATGTGCGTGTGGGTTGGATCGTGTTCGAGTTTTCGTTCATACTCGGGCTTTCCCATCTCTCCTACCATCGCCTCGAACTACCCATGCGCCGATGGTTGCGATCGTAGAGCGAGCATGGCGCTAAGCCTGCTCGCTTCCGCGACGCA
>JAYVRQ010000338.1:0-5481 GCA_043776145.1 Chthoniobacteraceae bacterium | reverse complement strand
CCCGAGCGAAAGCTTGGCGAGGTGCGGAAAAGGATCGGGATGCTCTTCCAAAGCGGCGCGCTTTTCGACTCGATGAATGTCGAGGAAAACATCGCCTTTCCGCTCAAGGAAGCGGGCGTGCGCGACAAAAAAGAAATCGCCGACCGCGTGGCCGAGGCGCTCGAAATGGTCGATCTCGCCGGCGAGCAAAACAAGATGCCGGAAAATCTCAGCGGCGGGATGCGGAAGCGCGTGGGCCTCGCGCGCACCATCGTCGGACGGCCCGCGTGCATCCTCTACGACGAGCCCACGACGGGCCTTGATCCCATCGCATCGGACTCGATCAACCATCTCATTCGTCGCTTGCAAAAGCGGTTGAGCGTGACTTCCGTGGTTGTCACTCACGACATGAAGACGGCTTTTCACACGGCGGATCGCATCGCCTATCTTTACGAGGGTCGCATCTTTTTCCACGGCGATCCCGAGGCGCTCCGCACGTCCACCGAGAAGGTCGTGCAGGATTTCATCGAAGGCCGCTCGGGGGACACCGACTAACCATGAGCACCGAACGCAAAGGCATCGAAATGTACGTCGGTCTGTTCCTCTTCGTCGGGATGGCGACGATCGCGGCGATGGTCGTGATCTTCGGCAGAGTCGGCGAGGGCTTTCAAAAGACGTATCCCATCGTGGTCGAATTCCCGAACGCATCGGGCCTCATCAAGGACAGCTACGTGCTGATGTCCGGCGCGCAAATCGGCAAAGTTGCGACGACGCCAAAGCTGACCGGCTCGATGTTTGCGATCGAGGTGACGCTGAACATCCGCGAAAACGTGAAGCTGCCGAAAGCCTCGCGCTTCCTCGTGGGGAGCAGCGGGCTGCTCGGCGACCGTTTCGTGGATGTGATTCCGCCGGAAAAATTCGATCCGGACGACATGGCGAAGCCCGGAGATCGCATCCTGGGCGCGCGCGCCGCCGGACTCGACGACCTGACGCAGAAAGGCGGCGTGGTGATGGATCAACTCATCAAGGAACTCGAAGACATCCAGAAAATCACCGTGCAACTCCACACGGGACTGCTGAGCGAGCAGAACATGAAAAATTTAACGGAGACTTTCGCGAACCTCAAAACGACGAGCGCCCATCTCAACGAGAGCATGAAGAAGCTCGATCCCATCATGGCCAAGGCGGACTCCGCCGTGGACTCCGCGAAAGGCACGATGAAGACCGCGCAGGACGCCGCGGGCGAATTCAAGAAGACCGTCGAGGAATTTCGCAAAGTCGCCGGCAGCGCGGGAAAGACGATGGACTCCGCGAAGGCGCTCGTGGATTCCGGCAAAAGCCTGCTCGACAAGGCCAACAACGGCCAGGGTGCGCTCGGCCTGCTGCTCTCCGACCACGAGACCGCGGAAAATCTCCGCGCCCTGATCTCAAACTCCCGGCGATCCGGTTTCATCTTTTACAAAGACCGCGAACCGACCGCCGCCCCCAAGCCCGCCGCCACGCCGAAGCCGCGTCGGTAACGGCACTCATGCCCCGCCGCCCGGCAGGCGGCCCATCCCACCGCGTCGGATCGAGTTCCGGTGGAAAGCGCGTCGTTTCCCCGCCGTCGGAACGGCTCCTTCTGGAGAATCCTTTGATCCGACGCCGTGGGAACAGCTTGCTCTGGAAAATCGGCCATTTCCCCGCCGTGGAAACGGCTCCCTCTGGAAAATCGGTCATTCCGACGCCGTGGAAACGCCTCCTACTGGAAAATCAGCCATTTTCCCGCCGTCGAAACGGCTCCCTCTGGAAAATACCGCGATCCGACGCCGTGGAATCGCGCTATTCCCGGCAATAATGAGAATTTGTAAAAAAAGAGACAGAAAACGCCGGTTTTGCGTCGAGTGGCGTGTCGATAAGTGACCAACCAAGCCGGAGGCTTGAAAGCGATTAGCCTGCTCGCCCGCCTGCCAACCCCCGCTATTCCCTCCTTCCTCCTCGGTGGTGACGCTGCGGAACCACCGGATCGCGAGAAAAAAGGCACGCGCGCCCCGAAGGTGGCGCAAGAAGTTGCCGCAAGTTTCTCGCGCCTTCTCCAGGGCGCAACGGATTTTCCCACCCCTCGTTCCCAAGTTCCACTTGGGAATGCCCCTTGGAGCGAAGCTGTGCTTCGCAGGCGGGGGTGTCTGCGGGCGGGCGGTGCGTGCGGATCATCGGTGGCGCTCCGCCTGCCCGCGGACACTCCCTCCACGCGAAGCGCAGCTTCGCCCGATGGGCATTCCCAAGCGCAGCTTGGGAACGAGGGAAAAGTTGGCGCACGCCTCTCGCGCCGCCTTCGGGGCGCGTGCAGTTTTTTAACGAAAGATCCGGTGGTTCCGCTCGCGGACTCGCTTCACCACCGGCTAATTTCTTTCAAGCCTCCGGCTTGGCGCGGACGAGAGCGTCCCCGGCGGGGCAGGGCGAGTGATCGAAGGAAGGTCTGCCCCAGCGCCGTCAGGAGCAGTTCCTCATCCGGGCGATGCTTCAGCCGCTCGACGCCGGTGAAGTCGAAGTCGGGCCGGTAAATGTCCGCCTCCCGCACGCAGTCGATCTCATCCGTATGCGCCCTCGCCGGGCGGATGACGAGGGCGTCCGCGCAGCGCAGCGACTGGCATTAACTATAGCGCGATGAGCTTTTGCAGGAAGACAGTAGCAGTGCCGTTATCGATCTCGAACGTGGGCGAGCTTATCAGCGCGTTGATCGTCCTGCCCTCGAACTGCGTCACCCCTCTTGAATTCCGACCGGCCCAATGCCGAAGAACTATGGTGCAATCGAGCAGATTTGTTTCGAACATTGAGACCAAGACTGTGTTGACGATCCTGGTTCCGTCCACGCCAACGAAATAAAACATGAACACGGACTTTTCATGGGCCAGGAACTCCAGCATTTTGTCGATATTGTATGCCTTGGGATTGGAGTTCAGGATCATGATCTTCGTCTTCACATCGGTCTCCGTGTGATACGCATCGAAGATGCGCCGGTAATCACCAAGCGCGTTGCCGGTCTTGAACGCCGGGATTCCTTTTCCGCGGTTCTGCAATGCGTGGACCAATTCGCCCCGAAGCTTCTCATCTTCCCCTGCGATCAAATACTCAATGATTCGACCTCGGACGTTCACGTTCTCAATGAGCGACGCCAGGAGGATCTCGTTCTTGAATTTCTCCACCTTCGCGTCCAACTCGGCCTTCAATGTTTGGGCATCGGCCGATTTTCCAAAGCTCACCGCTCGATTCGGCGCACTTAGAATCGCAGTCTCTTCAACCGCCCCAATCGCAAACTTCTCCCCGGTGGGAGAAATACTGTTCGTGGCTTCCACCAAGCGCACCAAGTTCCCATCAAAGCCAATCCCGGCGTGTATCGCAAACAGCCTCTCCAGATTGGCGGCGTTATTCGGGATGCCTTCAAAGCTCCGCATGATGTCTGATCCGTTGAAACTTCCCTTGATGTTTTTTTCGCGAAGCTCTTGAGAACTGTGACTGATTTTCTTGAGCAGCGTCGTGTTGGCCAGGAAGCAGTGGTTTGCCGTCGGAGTTACGAGGCAGATGACGAATGCCCTGTCGTCGAACTTTTTCAAGTTCGACAAGGAAAGCACCGTGTTGCCGAAGTTCACACCGGCTGAGGCGCTAAACCGCACCGCGAAGTCTGCGCAATAGAACACCGACCGGTCTTTCGTCAGCCCAAACCGTGTTAGCACAGCCTGAGTAAGAGCCCCCTTGTCATTGATGCCATCCCGCTCTCCGACGAAGCGAACAAAGTCTTGAAGAGTGTTATTCATTGAAAAGGGTAAGCATTGGCTCAGGCCCGCGAGCCGGCGCCTTCCCGGCCTTTTGGTCGCTCAGACTGTTGCGCTCCCAGAACACACCATCAGCGTATCCTTGAATTGAGGGATCGGCAGCGACGCGTTCGATGCGCTTCTGCGCCCAACAACAGTATTCGAGGTTCTGCTCAATCCCGAGGTATCGCCTATTTAGCTTTTTGCACACGACCGCCGTCGTTCCGCTTCCGAGAAACGGGTCGAACACGAATGCCCCCTCTTTCGAACTCGCCAAGACGAGCTTCGCAATCAGCTTCTCGGGCTTTTGGGTTGGGTGGTCCGTGTTCTCAGGCATCGACCAAAAAGGGATCGTGATATCGGTCCAAATGTTCGAGGGATGCGTGAGGCGAAAATTGCCTTCCTCACCTTCGTCCCAGTCCTTCGGCTTCCCCTCGGCATCCCTATACGGAGCGATGACTTTCCGCTTTAGCTTTACCGCTGCGACATCAAAGACGAAGTCCTCGCTCACGGTGCAAAACCAAATGTCCTCCGTGTTATTCTTCCAGTTCGCCTTGGCTCCCCGCCCCTTTTCACGCTCCCAGGTAATTCTGTTCCTGACGCAAAAGTGTTCCTCAAGCACTGGCGCGATGAGCGAGGAAGTCTTCCAGTCCGCGCAGACATAGACCGTCGCATCCGGCTTCAGCGTCGGTTTCAAACCCGAAAGCAAGGATGCGAACCACTCGGTGTATTCTTGCTTCTCCTTCGCCTTGAACAAATGCCCGTTGAAGTCCTTCGAAAGATTGTAGGGCGGATCCAGTATGAGCAAATCGACGAAACCCCGCGGAAAATGCTCCATGGCATCGAAAACGTCCTGCTGCACCAAGGCATTCACCAGCGACGAGACAGCAGCGGGTTCGGAAAGGTGCAAAAGAGTCGGTGCCAAAGCTGCCAGCTCAGCATCGGTGCATGTCAGCGTGCGGTTTCTTGGAGCGCGTTCTTTCATATGGATCCGTGGTTCAATGTTCATCAGCCTTCAATTCAGCAAGCAGCCTGACCGGCAGCCACCACTTCCGCAAACGCCGCCTCGGATTCCTCGCGGAAGTCCACATGCTTGTAGCGCCGGAGCGTATGATGTCCCCCGCCTGGATGACCCACTCATCCAACCACACCCGCACCCCCGCCGCCTTCAGCCGCTCCGCCAGCCGCCGCACCCGCGGTTTGTCCGCATGGTTGTGGCTCAGGAAGACGTCGTAGGGGAAGTCGCGAGCTTCAGGCATGGCTTTGAACGGTCCTCCACGGGGAAGTTCTGCCGAGGGCCGCGCCTTTTCCGACAGATGTGCCTTTGCTCATCCTCCGAGGCTATCGGATCGGATGGCGGCTGGCACGGCAAAAAGGGGGGACGGCTTTAGATGATTCTCCTCAAAAGGCGGATGACTTACAGATTAGTGTTTCGTTTTCTTCTCTGCGGCTTCGGCGGCTTCGTGCTTTGGAGTTTCGATTTCGGTGGAAACGACTTTGCCGGTGATGGCGTCCACCTGGACTTCGGTGATGTTGCGCGTGCCGGGGCGCGCGATGTCGAAGCTCCAGACGAGTTTGCCGTGTTCTTCCTCGAGTTCGGCTTCCTTTACTTTGCCGCCGTGCGCGCGTTTCAGCGCGGTGGCTTCGGCTTGCGCGCGGGTGATTTTTGCGCGGGCGGCGAGTTGGGATTCGTGGGACGCGCAGGCGGTGA
>JAYVRQ010000337.1:0-5486 GCA_043776145.1 Chthoniobacteraceae bacterium | reverse complement strand
TCATCGTCACGCCCACGTCGATCACGAAACTGCGCACGCCGCCGCCGAGCGAAAAATTTCCGCTGATGTCGATCACCGAGCCGCTCGTCGTGCCGTTGAGCGTCGTGCCCGCGAGCGTGAACGTGCCCGCGCCAGTGCTGATGCTGCCGCCGACCGTGAACGTGAGCGCCGATTGCACGGTGAGCGCGCCGCCGTTCACCGCGATGCTGCCGCCGCGGATGAGCGTGGTCACGCCCGAGCCGAGCGACTCGGAGTGCCCGTTCAAATCGAGCAACCCCGAGCTTTCCACGATCGTCTGCTTCGTCGCGAGGATTTGGAAATCCGCGTTCAGCCGCACCACGTCCGCGTTCGCGCCGCCGAGGCCATCGCCGACCGTCAGCGCGCCCACGACCGCTTTGACTCCGGCAGACTTGTTCAGCACCAGCGTCCCGGCCTTGAGATTCACTGCGCCGCTGTTCGTATTTGCCGCCGTGCCGCCGAGCGTCAGCGTGCCCGTGCCGATCTTATTCAGCGCGGCGGTGCTGCTGATGACGCCGTTGAGGGTCGTGTTAAAAGCGCCGTCGATCGTGAGCGCGAAAGCACTCTTGTTGATCGCACCGCCGAACACGAGATCGCCCGCCGCCGCCGTCCACGTTTGCGCCGCGTTGAGGATGATCGCGTTGTTGATCGTCTCGGTGTTCGCGCTGTTGTTGGTAATGCCGGCGGTCTCGGTCGTGATCGTGCTCGTCCCGCCCAGCGTGAACGCCGCGGCACCGCTGTTGAAAGTGATCGACGCCGGGTTCAGCGGTGAACTGATTTGCGGAGCGAGGCCGGTGCCGCCTGTAAAAATGAGCACGTCCCCATCCTGGGGCTGCTGCGCCGGGGACCAGTTGGCGGCGGTGTTGATGTTGCTGGTTCCCGCCGCGCCGGTCCAGGTGAGCGTGACCGCGTGGCCCGCCGCCACGGCGCAAAGCGATGCCGCCGCGCAAACGAATTTGCGCAGCATGGCAGCAATCTGTCGGGAGGAATTGCGCCTCACACTTTTTCGGGCTTAAAATGAAACACTGCGCGCCGCAATTAAGCTGCCGCCGTGCCGGGGCGGATCGTTTCTTTGCAGGCCGCTGGTTGCCCCTCAAGGCACCGGCACCGTCTTCAACAAACTCTGCGCGAGCGCGCGGCCCGACTCGCCGGGTGCCTGCAAATCTTCTCCCAGCCGGTGTGCCATCACCGCCACGCCGACCGCTTGCAAATCCTCCGGCAGCACCATTTCGCGCCCCTGCATCAGCGCCCACGCCTGCGACGCGCGCAGCAACGCGAGGCCGGCGCGCGGCGAGAGGCCGGTGCGGTGGCGCTGGCGGCTGGCATCGAGCAGGTCTTGCAAATAATCGAGCAGCGCGGGCGCGGTCTGCACCTTGCGCACGGCCTGCTGAATTTCGCGCAGCGCCTCGCCGGAGAGCACGGGCACCAGATCGCGCAGCATGTCGCGGCGGTCGCTCCCGAGCAGCATTGCGCGCTCGCCCGCGCGATCGGGCACGCCGAGTTCGATCCGCATGAGGAAGCGGTCTAGCTGCGATTCCGGCAGCGGAAACGTGCCGATCTGATGCTGCGGATTTTGCGTCGCCAGCACGAAGAACGGCTCGGGCAGCGGATGCGTGACGCCGTCCACGGTGACGTGATTTTCCTCCATGCCCTCGAGCAGTGCGCTCTGCGTTTTCGGCGTCGCGCGATTCACCTCGTCCACGAGCACGACCTGCGAAAACAGCGGCCCCGAATGAAACACGAACCGCTGCTGCTCGCGGTCGAAAATGGAATTCCCGATGATGTCCGCCGGCAGCATGTCGCTCGTGAATTGAATGCGGCGGAACTGCAACCCGACCGACCGCGCGAGTGCGTGCGAGAGCGTCGTCTTCCCCACGCCTGGCAAATCCTCGATGAGCAAATGCCCGCGCCCGAGCAGGCACGCGACCGCGAGACGCACGGCGGATTCCTTGCCGACGATGATCTGGCTGACTTGGGAGACGAGCGCCTCGATGCGGGTTTTCACAGCCGGGGAACTTTCCGCGCGAAAAGGCGGGTGTCGAGAGGGGAAGTGTCGGCAAGGGACTTTGACTGTTCACGCAGGAGAGTGGTAGTCTCCGCACATGGGAGAAGTCCGTATCACCGTTCAGATTAAGAATTCCACAGACGAGGCCCTGCACCGCCGCCGGAAGCTCGCCAAATCCAAGGTGCGTTCCGTGCAGGTGGATGCGGTGGTGGATACCGGCGCGGTGCGTTCGGTCATGCCGGAAACGCTGATGCAAAAATTGGGGCTGATGGAGCAAAGCCGCATCGTGGCGCGCTTCGCCGATGGGCGCACCGATACGGTCATTATGAGCGAACCGGCGACGATGTATCTGCTTGATCGGGAAGTGAGCGAAAACTTTCTCGTCATGGGCGATGAAGTGCTCATCGGACAGACGGCGCTCGAAGCCACCGATTTGCTGGTGGACTGCAATGCCCGCAAGGTCATCACCAATCCCGATCATCCGAACGCCCCGGTCATTCGCATTCGCTGAACTGCGACGCTGTGCGGCGCTTGCCGTTTGGCTAAGGCGGTGCCTACGCTCGGGTTGTCATCGCGCCATGAAGTTTCTCCCTTTCCTGCTGCTTGCCACCTTCGCTTTTGCGGAGGAGCCCGTGAGCTTTCGCAACAATGTGCAGCCGATCCTCGCGAAGTTCGGCTGCTCGCTCGGCGCGTGCCACGGCGCGGCGGCGGGGCAGGGGGGATTCAAGCTGTCGCTGCGGGGTTACGACGATGAGGGCGATTACCTCACGCTGACGCGCGGGGCTTTTGGGAGAAGGATCACGCCCGCCGATCCGGCCCGCTCGCTGTTGTTGCTGAAGCCGACGAATGCGGTGCCGCACAAAGGCGGGGAAAAATTCAAAGTGGATTCGCCGGAATGGAAGACGCTCGTGGAGTGGATCGCGCAGGGTGCGCCGGGGCCGAAGGCGGACGATGCGCGCATCGCGCAACTCGAGATCGAGCCTGCGCTGGTGAAGCTTCAGCCGGGCGCGAATCAGCAGTTCACGGTGCGCGCGCATTTTTCGGATGGGCATGTGGAAGATGTGACGCGGCATGTGAAATACACGGCGACCAATCAGTCGGTCATCAATGTGGATGAAGCGGGAAAGGTCGCAGTGATTGGGAATGGCGAGAGCGCGGTGACGGCGTGGTATCTCAGCCGCATCGCGGTCGGCACGGTGTCTGCGCCGTTTCCGAATACGATCTCGCCCGAGGTGTTCGCGAAGGCGGAGCGGCGCAATTGGATCGACGACGCGGTGCTCGAAAAACTCGCCGCGCTCAATCTCCCGCCGTCGCCGCGCTGCACCGACGCAGAATTCATCCGGCGCGTTTTTCTCGATGCGTGCGGCGTGCTCCCGACGGAGGAGGAAGTGCGCGCCTTTCTCGCCGATCCGCAGCGCGACCGGCTCATCGAGTCGCTCTTCGCGCGCCCGGAGTTCACCGACTACTGGAGCTACAAATGGAGCGATCTGCTGCTCGTCTCCAGCCGCAAGCTCAAGCCGCCGGCGATGTGGGCCTACTACAAATTCGTCCGCGACAACGTCGCCACAAACACGCCGTGGGATGAATTCGCGCGCCGCATCCTCACCGCGCAGGGCAGCACCATCGAGAACGGCGCGGGGAATTTTTTCGTCCTGCACGAAGACCCGCGCGAACTTTCGGAAACCACGTCGCAGGCGTTCCTCGGCTTCTCGATGAATTGCGCGAAGTGCCACAATCACCCGATGGAGAAGTGGACGAACAACGACTACTTCGGCATGGCCAATCTCTTCGCGCGCGTGCGTTTCAAAAACGGCGCGGGCGATGGCGAGAACGTCGTCTTCTCCACCGACTCCGGCGAACTGACCCAGCCGCTCACCGGCAAGCCGCAGCCGCCGCGTCCGCTCGATGGCACACCCATCGCCTTCGACGACCCGCGCGACCGTCGCACCGTCCTCGCCGCCGCCGTCACCGCGCCGGAAAATCCCTACTTCGCCCGCGCTATCACGAATCGCGTGTGGGCGAACTTCTTCTCCGTCGGCCTCGTGGAAAACGTGGACGACATCCGCGCGAGCAACCCCGCCAGCAACCCCGCGCTCTTCGCGAAAGCGGCAGAGTTTCTCGTCGGGAAAAAGTTCGACCTGCGCGAACTCATGCGCGCCATTTTGCAAAGCGAAACGTATCAGCGCAGCAGCGTCGCCCTCGCGAAAAACAAGGCCGACACGCGCTTTTACTCGCGCTACTACCCGCGCCGGCTCATGGCCGAGGTCGCGCTCGATGCCGTCTCGCAAGTCACGCGCGTCCCCACCGTCCTCGAGACCGACGTGCGCAACGCGAACCAGGCCAAAGGCACCGCCTACCCGATGGGCTGGCGCGCGATCCAGCTCCCCGACGCAAACATCGCCAACACCTTCCTCAAATCCTTCGGACGCCCCGCGCGCGAAGTGACGTGCGAATGCGAGCGCACTGCCGAGCCGAACATCGCGCAGGCGCTCCACCTCTCGAACGGCGACACCGTGAACCAAAAGCTCGCCGCGAAAGCCAGCATCGTCGCCACCGCCCTCGCCTCGGGAAAAGCCAACGCGCAACTCATCGAGGACGCCTACCTCGCCGCCCTCGCGCGGCTCCCGACCGACACCGAGCGCGCGCGTTTTCAAAAGACACTCGACGACGGCAAAGACGCGAAGGACGTGCTGCTCGCCGATGTCTATTGGGCGCTGCTCAGCAGCCGGGAGTTTCTTTTCAATCACTGAGCCGCTACCCTTTTCCACATGACTGCACTTCGCCAAACCGACGAAATCCTGACCACCGAGGAATACCTCGCCTTCGAGAACGAAAGTCAGCATCGGCACGAGCTGGTCGGGGGACGCATCTATGGGATGGCCGGCACGACCGTTATCCACGGCGACATCGTGGGGAACATTTATGCTGCACTCCACGCGCAGCTTCGCGGCAAGCCGTGCCGCCCCCACACCACCGAGATCAAGCTCAAGGTCCGCGCGCTCAGTGAAGAGAACTATTACTACCCGGACGTGATGGTGGCCTGCGATCCCACCGATTCCGCCGCGCTTTGGCGCGAGCGCCCGAGCGTTATCTTCGAGGTCATCTCGCCCAGTTCCGCGCGGACGGACTTGGAGAAATTTTACATCTACCAGCACATCCCGACGCTCCAGCTTTACGCCATCGTCGAGCAGGATCGCGCGATGGTCACCAGCATCGTGCGCACCGCCGATGGCTGGCAGCGGAGTCACGTCACCGACCCCGCCGTCCAGCTTCCGCTCGACGCCATCGGCTGCCAGCTTTCCCTCGCGCAGATTTACGAAGGCATCGACTTCACCGCCGCGAACTAGCTCCCGATGATTGCCCGCGAAAAACGCGAAAGACACGAAAGGGGAACCAGCCGCTTCCTCATCCTCCTTTTCGCGACTTTCGCGTTTTTCGCGGGCCTCTTCTCCGTCCCCGCCGA
>JAYVRQ010000336.1:0-5494 GCA_043776145.1 Chthoniobacteraceae bacterium | reverse complement strand
TCTCGCTCGGCGGGCGGGCGAGGCAGAGGCGGAAGCCCATGCGCGCTTGCTCGGCGGGCGTTGCGCCGGGTTTCGCGATGCGGCGGGCGAGGGCTTGCGCGGCTTCGATATAGACAGGGTCGTTCATCGTCACGAGGGCTTGCAGCGGGGTGTTCGTGCGGGTGCGGCGGACGGTGCAGACTTCGCGGTTTGGCGCGTCGAAGGTGGTCATCGAAGGGTAGGGACTCGTGCGCCGCCATTCGGTGTAGAGCGCGCGGCGATGCTGGTCCTCGCCGGGACTCGTCTGCCAGTCGAGCCCGCCGCCGAAGGCTGCGGCGAGGCCGAGCGCGGGGCGCGGCGGGCGCACGGACGGGCCGTACATTTTTGGCGAAAGCAATCCGCTGACGAAGAGCGCCTGATCGCGCACCATCTCGGCGCTCATCCGAAAGCGCGGGCCGCGCGCGAGCAGGCGGTTGTCGGGATCGCGCTCCGCGAGTTCCGGCGTGACGCGGGAGGACTGGCGATACGTCGCGGAGGTCACGAGCAGCTTGAGGAAACGCTTCGTGTCCCACTTCCCGCGCACGAAGTCCGCCGCGAGCCAGTCGAGCAGTTCCGGGTGCGATGGCAGTTCGCCCTGCGCGCCAAATTCCTCGCTCGTTCGCACGAGGCCGATGCCGAAGATCGCCTCCCAAAAACGATTCGCGATGACGCGCGGCGTGAGCGGATTGCTTTCATCCACGAGCCACTTCGCGAGCGTCAGGCGATTCATCGGCGCGCCCTCGGGCAGCGGATGAAGCGCGGCGGGCACGGCTTCTTTCACCTCATCGCCGAGCGACAAATAATTCCCTCGAATCTGCACATGCGTCTTCCGCCGCTGCGTCGTCTCCCTCATCACAGGGACTGTGCTCGCCGGCATGTCGTCGATCTGTTTGCGCAGCGCCGTGATGCGCGCGCGGTCGGCGGTCAGGTCGGGCGCGACTTCGCGGACGTAATGATCTACCGTGCGCAGCGCCTCCGGCGTCCGCAAAAATTCCCCCGCGCGCGCGTCGTCCGTCGTCGCGATGCGGAAGCGGGCGAGCGTCAGTTTCTCGAAAGGCGACTGCTGCTCGATCGTCACGCGCAGCTTCGATCCGGGCGCGACTTCCACCGTTTGCTCCGTGAGCAAATCCAGCGTGTGCGGCTGTCCGGTCGCGCCGCCGACGGCCCAGCCGCGCTGCGGGCCGCGCTTTTTTCCGCGCTTCGCCGGCGCATCGCTGAGCACGAGGTCTTCGTCGAAATCCGCCTGCGTGAAATCCGAGATTGCCTCGGTAAATTTGATCTCGCGTCCCCCGTTCAATTCGATCGCGCCGCTCAGCATCGGCGCATCGTTTTCCGCTCGCTCCCACACGGGACGCCGCTGCGCATCGAGCGCGATGAGGCGGAAACCCTGCATTCGCTCGGGAAGCTCCGCGCGATTCCAAATCACCACGCGCTCGACTTCGCGTTCCTCCTGCAAATCCACTTCCCACCACAGATCGTCGCCCTCGTTCGTGTGCGCCACCGAACCCTTCTCGTATTCTCCCGCCGTGTTCCCATCGATCGCGCGCCGCGCCTCCGCACCCGCGTAAGTACTGCTCTGCCGCGCCTCCCCGCGCGTCGCGATATTTTCACCGCCGCTGAAAACCTGCACCTCCGCGATCTGTAAAATCTTCGTCTTCCCCGGCAGTTCGATGCGCACGTAACGCGCCCTCGGCCCCTGCGCGGGATTCGGCGGGACGAGCGCCGCGCGCACGCGCGTCACCACAAAATTTCCACCGCCGCCATTTCCCGCGAGCGCCTCGATGCGCAGCGCCGTGAACTTCGATCCCACCGGCACCTCGACCGTGTAAGTATCCTTCGCCGTCTCATTCGCCACGCTCACCGCCGCACCGTCCGCCACGGTCATCACCGCGCCCGATTGCGCCTTGAGCACGCCGGGTTTCAGCGCGGTCCAGTCGAGCTTGGCGGGAAAACCGCGCGCCCATTCCGCCGCCCGCGCGATCAGTTGCGGCGACGGCGTTTTGAATTTCCCATCGAGCGCGGACCACTCCGCCTCCCACTGCGCGCGCTGCGCCTTCTGCTCGTCGCTGAAAAATTTCAGCACCGGCGTTTCATCGCGGCGATCCGCGTCGTCGGTGTTGTTGAAGAACGCGAACATTCCGAAATACTCGTGCTGCGTGATCGGATCGTACTTGTGCGTGTGGCACTGCGCGCACGCCATCGACGTGCCCATCCACACGGACATCGTGGTGTTCACGCGATCCACGATCGCCGCGTTGCGAAACTCCTCGTCCTGCGTTCCGCCCTCGTTGTTCGTCATCGTGTTGCGGTGAAAAGCGGTCGCGATGATTTGGTCTTCCGTGGCGTTGGGAAGCAGATCGCCGGCGAGCTGCTCGATCGTGAATTGATCGAACGGCTTGTTCGCATTCAGCGCGCGGATGACGTAATCGCGGAACGCCCAAATCGTCCGCGAAGGATCGTCCGCGTATCCCGCCGAATCCGCATACCGCGAGAGATCGAGCCACATGCGCGCCCAATGTTCGCCATAAGCGGGCGACGCGAGCAGCCGGTCCACGAGGTGCTCGTACGCATCCGGCGCGGTGTCTTTCACAAACGCATCGACTTCCTCGACAGTCGGCGGCAGCCCCGTCAAATCCAGCGCCACACGGCGAATGAGTGCATGGCGATCCGTCTCCGGCTGAGGCTTCAAGCCTTCGCGCTCCAGCCGCGCGCGGATGAAATCATCCACGGAATTCGCGCGCGCCTCGGCCAGCGGCGCATACGCCCAATGCTTCGTATATTTTCCCCCGGCGCTCACCCATCGCGTGAGCAATTCGATCTCCTGCGCCGTCAGCCGCTTCCCGCTTTTCGGCGGCGGCATCAGTTCGTCCTTCTCGTGCGTGGTGATGCGCGCGATCAGTTCGCTCTGCTCCGGCTTCCCCGGCATCAGCGCCACCGAGCCGCCGAGATCCGCGCGCGCGCCTTCCTCCGTATCCAGACGCAAACCGCCGGCGCCTTCCTTTCCGCCCTTGCGTTCATCGGCATCGGGGCCGTGACACTTGAAGCATTGGTTGGAAAGGATCGGACGAATCTCGTGCGCGAAATCCGGCGCATTCTCCGCGCGGAGTAGCGCGGGAAAAAGCAGGGCGGCGGTGATGGGAAAAAAGCGCATCGGATCGAAGGGAAGAGTCGCCTTCTTGGAACCGACCGGCAGGTGTTTTCTTTGGGACGGCAAGCGGCGGTCGTTTCCAGCGCGGGTTTTGCTGCCCCGCGCTTCCAAGCCCGGTTTGCATTGCCTTCGCCGCCGCATCCGGCCATGCAGCGGGGATGAGCTTTCATCATTTCATCCAGGACGGACCGGGCTGGCGGACGCACGCGGACGAGACGCTTTTCGCGAATCCCCATTTGGAAATTCACCGGCCCACGGTGACCTCGCCAACGCGCCCTGAGCCGTTCACCTGGACGGTCTGCCATCGCAAGGGTGCGGTCGTGGTGGTGCCGATGACGGCGGAGGGGAAAGTGCTGCTCGTGCGGCAGGAGCGCGTGCCGATTCGCGCGGCGATTTGGGAATTTCCCGCCGGGCAGATCGACGATCACGAGGAACCGGAAGCCATCCGCGCCACCGGCCTGCGTGAACTGCGGGAGGAGGCGGGATACGAACTCGCGCCCGGTGGTGAGGTGCAAAGCCTCGGGTATTTTTTTCCGAGCTGCGGTTTTACGGATGAGCACAGCCACTTCCTCGTCGCGCGCCCAGTCGTCCCGCACGCGCAGGGTCAGGAGCCCGACGCGCACGAGGCGATCACGGAATGCCGCGCGTTCAGCGTGGAGGAATTGCGCGCGATGATCGCGAGCGGCGAAGTGCGCGATGCGAATACGCTCGCGGCGTTCGCGCGGCTCGTGGCGATGCGGGTTATTGCGGTGTGATGCCCGGCGGCGCGTCCGCCTTCCACTTCCCGCCGCTATTCTCGACGATCCGATCGAACCTTTTTTGCTGCTCCGCGTTCAGAATGGCGCGGATTTTCTGCTCGGCATCGACGACGGCCTCCGCCACCTGCGGCTGCTTTTCCGCACGGATCACGCGCAGCTTTACCCGCGTGTCTGTCACGATCTGCGCGAGCATCTGCTTTTGCGCGTCGTCGAGTTTCAGCTCCTTGCTGAGCCGATCGGAAATTTTCGCGACCACGGCGTCGGGGCCGCCTTCGATGACATCGTGCATCTCCTTCCAAATCGTCCCGCCCGTGAGCGCGGCACCGACGATGACGCCGAAGAAAAAAATCAGGAAGACGCCGACGAATCCGCGCAGACGCTTCATCGGCGGCCCCCGGTGACGAAGGACACGAGCGCGTACTCGTCGCCTTTCAGCGCGACCTGGGCGGCGGCGCTCGCGGTCGTCTCGACCTGCGCCATCGAGAGCCGGCCCCACCAGCCGGCGGCGAGCGCGATGGCGGCGAAGAAGGGCGCGAGTTTCCACGCCCACGCGAAAAGGCCCGCGCCGCGATCTTCGCGCAGCCGCGCCATGAGCCGCGTCTCAAAGCCAAATTGCGCGCGCTCCGTGTCGGGCTCGCCGGTGCGGGCGGCGCGGAAGAGCGCATCGAGTGATGAATCGGGATTATTGTTCATGGCTGGTTTCGAGGATTTTTTTCAAATTCTGCCGCGCGCGAAAAGCCCGCACTTTCACATTGCCCTCGCTCCATCCGGTGAGTTCCGCCACCTCGCGCACGCTGCGCTCCTCGATCTCGCAGAGCGTGACGATGAGTTGCTCGTCGGGCGTGAGGCGGCGCATGGCAAAGGCGAGCAGCTCGCGCGCGCGACCGGCGGCGATGGCGGAGTCGATGGTGAGGTCACGCACTTCAAACTCGATCGCATCCAGCGCGACCTGTTCGCGCACGCGCCGCTCTTTTCGCAAAAAATCGTGGCACGCGGAAACGATGATGCGCGAGAGCCAGTGCTCGAACGGTGCGTCGCCGCGGAACTTCGCAAGATTCCGAAACGCGCGGACGAAAACCTCCTGCGCGATGTCGTCGATCTGATGATCGTCGCGCGCGAACCGGGCGGCGGACGCGAAGACGCGCGGCTTGTAGCGGCGCACGATTTCGGCAAAGGCGTCGTCGTCCCCGCGCAGGGTGGCGGCGACGAGCGATTCATCGGCGGCGGGCGCGGGGTCGGGCATCGAGGCCGTTCTAGGGATCGCGGCTTGGAATGACAATGCGGGCCAGGACAGGGCGATAGTGGTCATGTGGTGTGCATCGCACATTCAGACGCGGCGGGGGCGGGGAATGTTACAGGGAAGATTTCCGGCGCAGGATCGCATGGACGCGCGTGAAGTGCTCCGGCGGGAAACCCCACGCGAGTTTCAACTGGTAGTCGCGCTCGATGACATTCGCGATGGACTGGCAGTGGCGCAGGTCGGCGCGGGTGCCGATGCCCTGCAGCCAGCGCCAGTGGCCGAGCACGGGCACGGGGAAGTCGCTGCCGTGGACGAGGCGCGGGGCGAGTT
>JAYVRQ010000335.1:0-5495 GCA_043776145.1 Chthoniobacteraceae bacterium | reverse complement strand
GCGTGCGCTGGCGAAGGCGCTCGCGGAGGATTTTTCAAAAGACGTGGCGCTCGAACTCGGCGGCGTGAATGCCGCGATCGTGTGCGCCGATGCGAACCTCGCGAAGGCCGCGAGCGCCGCGGCGGAAGGCGCGTGTCTCACGACCGGACAGCGTTGCAACGCGACCGCGCGCGTGATCGTCGAGCGAAGTGTCGCGGCGGAATTCCAGCAGCGCTTCGTCGAGGCGCTCGCGGTGTTTCAGCCCGGCGATCCGCTTTCACCGACGACGAAACTCGGCCCGCTCATCAGCGCCGCCGCAGTTGCGCGTTACGAAAAACGGTGCGCGGAAATTTCCGGCGAATGGCTCATGCCGGGCAAGGTCGAGCCAGTGGTCGCGGGCAAACGCGGCCACTACGTCCGCCCCGCCGCAGTACGCCGCGAAGACGATGGGCGCGACGATGCCGAGAGCTTTGTACCGATTGTGAGCATTTTCATCGCAGACGATCTCGACCACGCGCTCCGCATTCACAACGCAACGCCCTTCGGCCTCACCACCTCCGTCTTCACCCGCTCCGAAGCCAAGTTCCGCGCGCTCGGCGAGCACCTCGAGGTCGGTAATCTCTACGCAAATCTCCCGACGATCTTTTCCCCCTCGACGCTCCCCTTCGGCGGTCTGCGCGATTCCGGCAATGGCCGCCCCGGCGGGCGCGGCTTCATCCGCTTCACCACTGACGAGCAAGCCGTCCAGTGGACGGAATTTGGGGAAAGTTGAGTGACGCGAGGACTGAGCCGCAACCAATCCGTCCAGCTTTGTATTTTTTAACGCAGAGACGCAGAGGGCGCAGAGATTTTGAATCGCCAAATTTCCCGCACTGCATGGTGAATCCCCCTCTGCGCCCTCTGCGTCTCTGCGTCTCTGCGTTAAAAATAAAATCGCCCGAACTGCGCCGTCGTGACTAAGTAGGAAGCGTCGTTCGCAACGCAGTTGTTCCGTGCCACTCCACACTCAACTCTCAACACTCAACTCTCCCCGCTTCCGCATCCCCTCGGGAATGCCGCTCGTCAATCTCCTCTGCGGCGCGTGGTCGTGGCTCGTCTTCGCGTTCCTGTATCTGCCGATCGTCCTGCTCGTCGCCTATTCCTTCAACAAAGGCGAACTTGTCTCCGAGTGGGAAGGCTTCTCCTTCGCGTGGTATGGCAAGCTGTGGCAGAACACGACCCTCATCGACGCGATGAAAAACAGCCTCATCATCGCGGCGGTGACGACGGTGCTGTCTGTATTGCTCGGCACGATTGGGGCGTGGCTGCTTTACCGCTATAAATATCCCGGCCTGCGCGCGCTTGGCACGCTCATCTTCATCCCGATGGTCATCCCCGAAGTCATCATGGGTGTGAGCCTGCTCATCTTCTTTACCGTCATCGCCGTGCCGCTGAACCATTGGCTCGCGACTTTCACCGAGGCGGAGTTCGCGCTCGGCTTCGCGACCATCATCATCGCGCACACCACGTTTTGTTTTCCCTTCGTGCTCGTCGCCGTGCAGGCGCGGCTCGCGGGCGTCGATCCGTTTCTGGAAGAGGCCGCGATGGACCTCGGCGCTCCGCCGCTGAAAGCATTTTGGCTCGTGATGGTGCCGTATCTTCTCCCCGCGATCGTCTCCGGCGCGCTGATGTCGTTCACGCTTTCGATGGATGAAGTCATCGTCACCTACTTCACCACCGGCCCCGAATCGCAGACGCTGCCGATCAAAGTTTTCGGCCTCGCAAAGAAGGGCCTCGATCCTTCGCTCAACGCCATCTCCGCCGTGTTTATCCTTGCGACCGCCGTGCTCACGGTGCTCTCTGAATCCATCCGCAAACTGAACCGCTGAACTATGAAAACCATCCGCCTCCTCGCAACCATCGCCCTGCTCACCATCGCCGCCGTTCCCACCTACGCGCAGGCCAAAAAGAAAAGTGTCCTGAATCTCTTCTGCTGGTCCGAATACGTGCCGCAGGAAGTCATCGACGGCTTCACGAAAGAAACCGGCATCAAGGTCAACGTCGAGAACTACGACTCGAACGAAGCCATGATGTCGAAGCTCCTCGGCGGTGGGAGCAAGTACGATCTCATCCAGCCATCCGAGTACACGATCGAGGCACTGGTAAAGGCGGAGAAGCTCGAACCGCTCGACCTCGCCAACATTCCCAACATTAAAAACCTCGATCCGAAATTCACCAGGATGCCCCACGATCCCGACGGCAAATACTGCGTGACGTGGATGGCTGGGACGGTCGGCATCGTCATCAACACCGCGAAGGTGAAGGAGCCCGTGACGGGTTTGAAGGATGTCTTCTCCGGCAAATACAAGAAGCGCATCGTGGTGCTGAACGATGCGCGCGAGATCGTGACGTGGGCGATGAATACCCTCGCGCTACCCATCAATGACGTAACGCCCGAGGCTCTGGAAAAGGTAAAGCCCGTGCTCGCCGAGTGGCTGCCGCAGATCAAAGTCTATGATTCCGATTCCCCAAAAACCGCGCTGCTGAATGGCGACGTCGATCTCGGCGTGGTGTGGAGCGGCGAAGCGGCGATTCTTTGGAAGAAGAACAAAAAGTTCGCCTACGTGCTGCCCGCGGAAGGCGCGCATCAGTTCATCGACAGCCTCGCGATTCCCAAGGGTGCGCCGAACAAGGAGAACGCGGAGAAGTTCATTAACTACATCCTCAAGGCCGAGGTTAGCGTGCTGGTCTCCGATGCCTTCCCTTACACCAACCCCAACGCGGAAGCCGTGAAGTTGCTAAAGAAAGAGCAACGCGAAAACCCCGCAAGCTATCCAGTCGGCGAGCCGAAGCTCGAAACCTTCCGCGACATCGGCAAGACCGCGACCGCCATCGACAAGCTCGTGACCGATCTGCGGGGCAGGAAGAAGTAATTCGGAATGCTTGCGATGGACGGCACAAGTTTCAAGACCCTCGTTCCCAAACTCCGTTTGGGAATGCCATTGCGGGCGAAACTCCGTTTCGCGCGGGCGGGGTGTCCGCGTGCTGGCCGCACACTGAACCAACCCGCAGAGCACCCCCGCCTGGGAAACGGAGTTTCCCTCCCAAGTGCGTTCCCAAGCGGAGCTTGGGAACGAGGGGCGTCCCGGGCATCAACGAGTGCGTCTCGATCATCATGGGTGCGGCTACAGTCGGCTCGTCCAAGTTCCGCGAGCCTTCTTCAAGGCCAACGGCCTTTCGTCCTCCAGCCCAGGGTTGCTGCAACCCTGGGTTATCTGGCGCAACAGGAACCAACCCCAACGGGGTTGCGGCACGATCCGCCGCAAGGTTGCAATGGACGCAACCCCGTTGGGGTTGGCGCACATTTCACCGTGGACCCAGGGTTGCAACAACCCTGGGCTGGAGGACGAAACCCCTTTGAGGTGGAGCGTGGTTCATCCCGCTCAACTTTCAGCAAGCCGCCGCGATGGCTGCCCCGATTGGCGTAACGAATCTCACCGGCAGCCAGCGCCGCCCCGGCGTGATCGGCTGGCTGCTGATGGCTCCGATGGCTTTGTGGCTCGTGGCCTTCGTCGTCGCGCCGACGCTCATCCTTTTCATCTACAGCTTTTGCCAGCGCGATGAGCTGGGGCAGATCGTCTATTCGTTTTCGTGGGAAAACTACCACCGCATTTTCTTCGACTCGGATACTGGCAAGTTCGGCACGACTTACTTTACTGTCTTCGTCCGCTCCGTCGTCTATGCGGCGCTCACTACCGTTATTTGTCTAGTCGTTGGCTACCCAATGGCTTGGTGGATCGGGCGCGCGCCGGCCGGCCGGCGCAATCTGCTGCTGATGCTCGTGATGATTCCCTTTTGGACGAGCTTCCTCATCCGCACTTATGCGTGGATCACCATCCTCAGCACGAACGGCCTGCTCAACAGCTTCCTCCAATACACCCGGCTCATCGCGGAACCGTTCGAGATGCTCTACACGCCCGGCGCTGTCGTCGTCGGCCTTGTCTATAGCTATCTGCCCTTCCTCATCCTCCCTGTCTATGGCTCCGTCGAGAAGCTGGACAACTCACTCGTCGAAGCCGCCTTCGATCTCGGCGCGGGGCCGGTGCGCGCGTTTCAAAAAGTCATCATCCCGCTGACCAAGCCCGGCATCATCGCCGGCATCCTGCTCGTCTTCATCCCGGCCATCGGCATGTTCGCCATCACGCAACTCATGGGCGGCGGCACCGACCCGACCATCGGCGAAGTCATCCAGAATCAATTCCTCTCCGCGCGCGACTGGCCCTTCGGAGCCGCGCTCGGCATGACGCTGCTCGCGCTCTTCGCCCTCGCCTTCTGGCTCTCCACCCGCAAGCAACCCGCCGGGACGATCGTCGGATAGAGTGGCGGCGAATTGGCGGCCGAGGTCACCAACAGCCCGCGAGCACAGGCAGGATGCGGCGCTCCTGGCGGTTCCGCTTTCCATCACACCCCGGCAATTCACCCCATCAATTTTTCGCTTCCCCGCCGCCCTTTCTCCTCGTGCCCAAGTTCCACTTGGGCACGCCCTTTTCCCCGAAGCTGTGCTTCGTCCCCCCGCTCCGCGCCGCCGAAGTGAAACTTCGCCAACAGAGCATTCCCAAGTGGAACTTGAGAACGAGATCAAACGAGATCAAAAATGGTAATTTTTGCTCATCAGCAAAAAAAAAGCGGCGTGCGCTTCCCCCAAATCCAGACTTGCCCGGCTCCCGTCCTGTCGGCAGCATGATGGCTGACTTACTCCGTGCGAGTCGCGGGTCTAACCCGCTGCGCGGATCACGACTGGTATTGGCAAGCCTGTGTCTTGCGAATGGCCCCGGCCATTCATCCGGTGACGCTCCCAAGTCGGCGGGGACGAATGCTGGATGCTCGTCCGTCAGCCGACCTCCCTATTCCCTTCCGCCTCCTCGGTGGGTGGCCCGTGCATTGACCTGTCCAGGAGAATCCCGCGCAAGGCCATCGGCCCACTGTGCGGGAAAGAAGCTGGCGCGGATTTTAAGATTTCGAGGCGGTTGGCATCGTGCAAATGCCGTCGGCTATGGTTGCCTTACGCAACGGCTAACGACCACAAGCTCAGCGGCCGGCGCGACTGGCGCGACCGCTGCGCGGTGGCGGCAAGGCGGCGGCGGAAGCAGCGGGCGTGACAAGCCGCGCGGGTTCGCTGCAGCGCCTAGATGGCATGAAAGGAAGCGAGTGAGCGTGGAAGTTCACCGGCACTATGAAGAAAAACATTGTTCATCACAAAGGGGTGGCCGCGTCAGTGGCCACTGGTCACGATTATCAGACTGCGCGCCCGGCGATCAAGCTCGGGCTGGACATTCACCAGGTGCGCTACGTCGTCGTCGCGCAGGAGGGGCACGCCACGCCCAAGCCCGCGCGCCGGTTCCTCCCGCACGAGTTCGTGCCGTGGGTGGAAAGCCTCCTAGGTGTGGAGACTCAAGAGGTTGTTCATGTGGAGATGGAGTCTGGAGACGGGAACTCTGAGTTTGAGGGCGTGGTGAGGGCGATGCCAGTTATAGTTG
>JAYVRQ010000334.1:0-5504 GCA_043776145.1 Chthoniobacteraceae bacterium | reverse complement strand
GCAAGTCGTAGCTCGGGTCGTCGTACACCGCGTCGAAGCCGGATTCGAGCAGCGCGTCGAGCGCGTTGCCGTCGGTAAGTTTGGCGGGGTCGCTGTCGTAGGCTTCGGCGAGAAAGAGCGCGTCCGGCTCCCGCCGACGGGCGCGGTCGATGGCGTATTTCCAAAACGCCATCGGGATCATGTGCGCCATGTCACAGCGAAAGCCATCGACGCCGAGCGCCTGCCAGTGCGCGAGCACGGCATTCATAAAAAGCCAGGTGCGCGGTATGCCGGTGAACGCATCGTGCGGCGGGCGGCCATCGAGATAGTTCCAGCCGTAGTTCAGCTTCACCGTTTCATACCAATCGCCGGACTTCGGCGTCCACGTCGCGGCGTTATTCCCGGTCACGCGACCGAACGTGCGCTCGCCGTCGAAAAGGCCGTCGCAATCCGGCAGGCCGCTCGTCGGCAGGCGCAGCGGCGGGCTGCCGCTTTGGAGATAGAAAAAGTTGTTGTCCGTCTCGAAAAATTTCGCGCGATCATCCTTCGCGCCGAAGCTGAAATCGGGGCGCACATCGCTCGCATACGCGCGCGAAACGTGATTCGGCACGAAGTCGATGAGCACCTTCAAACCATGCGCGTGGATGCGCTGCACCAGCGCCTCGAATTCAGCGAGCCGCCGCGCGGGATTTCTCGCGTAGTCGGGGCACACATCGAAGCAATCCTTGATGGCATAAGGGCTTCCCGCCCGGCCCTTGCAAATGTCGGGATCGTCGGCGGGCTGGCCGATGGCGGAATAATCGGTGCGCGTGGCATGCTGCAAGACACCGGTGAGCCAGACGTGCGTGATGCCAAGATTGCGCAGCGAATCGAGCGCGGCGGCGTCGATATCCGCGAATTTTCCGACGCCGTTTTCCGCGAGAGTGCCGTTCGGTTTGCGCGTCTCGTTCGTGTTGCCGAAGTGGCGGACGAAGAGCTGATAGATAACCGGTCGCTCGGCGTGCGCGCACATCGCGCAGAGCAGGAGAACGAGCAGCGTTCTCACGCGGGCGATTCGTCGCGGACAAACTGCGTCGCCACCGCCGCGAGCAGCATCGACGCGCCGCCCATCATCACGACCTTCACGGGATCGTCCCCAAACGCCTGCTTTACCACTGGCTCCAGCGCGAGGCTCGCCAGGATCTCGGGGATGACGATGAAGAAATTGAAGATGCCCATGTACACCCCCATGCGCTTCGCCGGCAGCGCGCCGCTGAGCATCGCATACGGCATGGAAAGGATGGACGCCCACGCGAAGCCGACGCCGATCATGGTGCATTGCCACAGCGTCTTCGCCTCCGGGCCTTTCAGAAACCCGGTCGCGATCAGGCACACGCCACCCGCGATGAGCGCGAGGCTGTGGACGGTTTTGCGGCTCGTCATTTTCGCCAGCGGCGGAAGGACGAACGCAACGAGGAAACACACGATGGAATACCACGCGAACGTCTGCCCGCCGAATGCGGTGCCTTCATCGAACGCCGCGGATTTCGCATCGGTCGCCCCGAAAATTTGCTGCGCGGTGGCGAGACCGAAGAACATCCACATGCAGAAAAGCCCGAGCCAGGTGAAGAACTGGACGACCGCGAGCTGCTTCATCGTGCGCGGCATTTCGCGGAGCGCGTCGGAGACCTCCGGCCCGCTCAGCACGAGCCCGATCGCCGCGCCGACGCCACCGCCGATGAGCAGATGCAGCGCGGTGAGATGATGCTCGACCAGCGCGCCACGCGACGCACCGAGCAGCGCGCCCGCGATGCCGCCGACGAGGAGAAACATCGGATGGAAATGAAACGTCTTGTGATGGTGCTTCTGCCGCGCGAATTCCTCCAGATTCTCCGGCGGATATTCCTTGCTGGTGAAGACCGTGTAGAGCACCGCGAGCAGGAACGCCGCCGCGCCGAGCTTGAACGCATACACGACCGTGAGCGGCACGCCGTTCTCCGCGTTCCCCGTGACGCCGTAGTGCGCGAAGATCGACGGCAGCGCATTCGCCACCGCCGCGCCGATGCCGATGAAAAAACTCTGCATCACGAAGCCGGTCGTGCGCTGCTCGGGCGGGAGTTTGTCGGCGACGAAAGCGCGGAAGGGTTCCATCGAGACATTGATGCTCGCATCGAGCACCCAAAGCATCGCGGCAGCGACCCAAAGCGTGGGCGCATTCGGCATGAAAAAGAGGGCGATGCTGGAAAGGATCGCACCCACGGTGAAATAGGGTCGCCGCCGCCCGAGCCAGTTCCACGTCCGGTCGCTCATGCTGCCGATGATGGGTTGCACGAGCAGCCCCGTCATCGGCCCCGCGAGCCAGAGCAGCGGGATTTTCGACGGCTCCGCGCCGAGCTTCGCGTAGATCGCGCTCATGTTCGCAAGCTGGAGGCCGAACCCGAACTGAATGCCCAGGAAGCCGAAGCTCATGTTGAAAATCTGCGGGAAGGTGAGGCGGGGTTTGGTCATGGGGTGCGCGGAATTTGGGAGGAAAAAATGGGGAGCCGTCCGGCGAAGTGGAAGGAAGAAGTGCGGCCGTTATTTCCCCGCGTAAAGCGCCCGCCGCAGCACCCCGACGAACGGCAGATTCCGATACCGTTCCTCGTAGTCGAGCCCGTAGCCGACCACGAATTCATCGCCGATTTCAAAGCCCACGTAATCCGCCGCCGTCTCGACCGCGCGCTCCTTCCGCTTCGCGAGCAGCACGCAACTGCGGATGCTCAGCGGCTTCGTTTCCGCGCGCAGTTTCGCGCTGATCGCGTGCAGCGTGCGCCCGCTGTCGAGGATGTCGTCGAGCACGAGCACATGCCGCCCGTCGATGTCCGGCAGCGACGTTTGATCGAACGTCACCACGCCGCTGCTCTCCGTCCCGCCGTGGTAACTGGACACACTCAGGCAATCCACGCGCAGCGGCAGCGGCACGCGGCGCAGCAGATCGGCCATGAAAATCAGCGACCCATTCAGCACAGCCACCACCGTCAATTCCTTGTCCCGATAATCCTCCGTGAGTTGCGCCGCGAGTTCATCGAGCCGCACGAGAATCGTGCTTTCGTGAAAGAGAATTTTTTCGACATCATCGCGCATCGGGCAGATGTAGGCGCGATTCCGGGGCACGTCGAGATTCGGCGTGGACAACTTCCCATTTGCACCGCACCGGCGCACTCGCTAGACGGAGAACTCGATCCGCAATTCAAATACACAACACGCAAAATTATGTCCTGCTACCACTCCTCCATCGAAGGCGCGCAACACGGCGCAAAATCCCTCGCCGACTTCCTCGCCTACGCCAAACGCAGCGGCGCCGCCGGTGCGCAGCCGAGCAATTATATGCTGCAAGGCGGGAAACTTTTTAAGAGCGCGAAAGAGATCCGCGCGACCTTCGCCGACGCCGGGCTTTCCATCGACGGCGTGAGCGGACACTGTCCGATCTGGGTCCATACCACCGCGTGGACCGGCTCGCCGACGATCCGCCCTTTCATCCCGCCGGACGTGGCGAAAAAATCGCCCGCCGACATCGAGAAGTGGGCTGAGAATTATGTGCTGAAGCTGCTCGATCTCGTCGCGGAACTTGGCGTGAAAGTGCTCCCGATGTTCTGGGGCGTCGCGTTCGGGTGGGAATGCGCGACTGGCTATCCGTGGGGATTCTGGGCCGGGCCGGGATACGATCTCATCAAGGAAGGGCGCGAGCGTTTCGTGAAGAAGACGAAGAAAATCCGCGACCACGCGCGCAAGCTCGGCATCAAACTTTGCCACGAAATCCACCCCGGCACCGCCGCGGCGACGGCGGACGAATTTCTCTCGCTCGTCGAGATCACCGGCGGCGACAAGTGCATGGCCGTGAACGCCGATCCGTCGCACTGCTGGGAAGGCGAATCGTGGGAGACGCGCTTCCTCCGCGTCGGCGATTACGTCTGCGCCGCGCATGTGAAAAATTTCGTCATTCGCCCCGGCTTCCCGCTGCGTAATCTCCAGCCGGATTGGACGGGACGCGCGATGCAATTCACCGATCTGCCGAGCGGCGATCTCAGCATGAACCGCTACGTCGAGCTGCTGCTGAAGATCGGCTATCCCTCGCGCTACTGCCAGCTTCAGGGCACGAAGACCGCGCCGCTCGTCGTCGAAGCCGAGAGCGCGCATCGCGACCTCGACTCCACAAGTGCGAACGGCGTCGCGTACGTCCGCGATCATCTCTGCATCACGCCCGCCGCCGGAAGTTTCGAGGACGGCATGGGCGCGTAGGGCGCGCTTTCACCGGCTCCCCGTTTTCCCCGCCGCATCATCGGGGGCCGCCTCGATGAACACGTCCATCTGCTGCCCGACGAAGAGCGGGACGCCGCGCTGCCCCACTTCGTAAATCACCTGGAGCACGCGCGTATCGACGCGCTCCGTCGAGTCGCCGGTCAGCGAGCGTTTCGGAATCACCAGCGGTTCCATCCGCACGAAAGTCAGCGGGGAGTTGACGTCGGGATTCCCGCGCAGTTGGGCGACGGCGGCGGCGTTCGTGCGAAAACGCCACGCCTCGTGCTCGTCGATATCGACGCGCAGATGAAACGGGCGCAGGCGTCCGAGCGTGATGAGTGGCGTCGCGATCTGTCCCGCCGGCGCGAACTCCCCCGCGCGCACTTTCACCTGCAACACGTCCCCATCCATCGGCGCGCGCACCATGCTGCGCTCGATGTCGATCTCCGTCGCGCGAATCTGCGCGCCTGCCGATGCGATTTCCGCCCGCGTTTCGCGCAGCCGCGCCTCCGCACTTTTGCGCGCGAAATCCCGCCGCGCAAATTCATCGCTGCTGCTGACTTTCGATTTCCGCAAAACCACGGCGCGCTCGTATTGATCCTGCGCGTCGGCCAGCGCGTTCTCCGCCGTGGCGACCTTTGCCTCCGCCGACGTGAGCGCCGCGCGGCGCACTTCGAGTTCCGCGACGAGATGTCGGTCGTCGATTTGAAAAAGCGGATCGCCCGCCTTCACCGGCCCGCCCGCCGCGACGAAAACTTTCGCGACGACGCCGGGAAGCTGCGTGCCGATCGCGACGTTCTCGGTGCTCGATTCAATCAGGCCCACGCCCGCCAGGGTGCGCTCGAAGCGCGAGACCGGCGGCGAAACGGGCGGGTCGCTTTTCACGCGACGCGGATGCGTCCGCATCACGGAAAAGGTCGCGTAGACGACGGAAAGGACGGCGAAGATGAGCAGGGCGACGCGGGTCATGGCGAGAGTTCGGAAAGTTTTTCAGCCACCTGCACCTTGACGATCCGGCCGTCATCCAGCCGCGCGATCGAGTCGGCAAAATGGAACACGCGCGTGTCGTGCGTGACGACGATCACCGCGCGATCGGGCTGCACGGCAGCGGACGCGAGCAGTTCCATCACCGCGCCCCCGGCGGCCTGATCGAGCGCGGCAGTGGGTTCGTCGCAGATGACGAGGCGCGGCTCATGCACGAGCGCGCGGGCGAGCGCGACGCGCTGCTGCTCGCCGCCGGAGAGCTTCGGTGGAAAGGCGCGGAGCCG
>JAYVRQ010000333.1:0-20854 GCA_043776145.1 Chthoniobacteraceae bacterium | reverse complement strand
CAAGTCTGATCTCGCCACCGTGCTCGCGCGCGATGCGTTGCGCGAGCGTGAGACCCAGACCGCTGCCCTGGATGCCGCTGTTGAGCGAATCGTGTGCACGGTAAAATGCCTCGAAAATTTTCTTCTCGTCGCCGCTCGGCACGCCCGTGCCGCGGTCGAGCACGGAGACATTCACCGAGCCGTCGTCGAGCCATGTGTGCAGCTCCACTTCCTTGTTTCCATTCGCGTATTTCTCGGCGTTGGAGAGAAGATTTACGAGCACCTGCGCGAGCGCGTCGTCGTCGCCGAGCACGGGATACGGGCCGGGCGCGGCCTCCCATTTTGTCGTGAAGCCATCCTCGCGCAGATGCAACTCTTGGCTCTCCCACACGCGCGCGACGAGTGCATGAAGATCGAGCGGCCTCTTTTCGATCCGCTTCTGTTTGCGGCCCATCTTGGCAAAATCGAGCACGTTATTGATCAGCCGCGTGAGCCGCTCGGCTTCGACGGTGATGATGCGCAGATACTGCCCCTGCTTCTCCGGCGGCTGCGGACGGTCGTGCATCAGCTCGGCGAACATGCGGATGCTCGTGAGCGGCGTCTTCAGTTCGTGCGAGACGTTCGAGACGAAATCCGTCTTCTGCTGTGCGAGCGCGAGCTGCCTGCGGGCATCCGCGACGACGAGCCAGCCGCCGAGCGCGATGAGTGTGACCATTCCCGCAATGGTGAATGCCAGAGTGCGCCACAGGCCGCGCGCGCTTTCCGCCAGAGCAGTCGGACTCGCGAGATAAAGTGCGGCTTCCCAGTGCGGCAGCGCCTCGCCAATTTCGCTCGCGACGAAAGGCCGCTTCCAGTCACGCGCCAGAGCATCCGCAGGCTGTGTCGCCACGGGTTTGCCGCGGTCATCGAGAAGGGCGAGGACGAATTCCGGCTTGGCCTCCAGCGAAGCGCGTGTGCCCCGTGCCGATGCGTTGTGGCGCTCCAGCACATCCTTCCACAGCTCTGAAAAATGCCCCGCTTCAACAAGGCAGCCGAAGACCATCTCCGGGGCCTCGGGCGGGCGTACCCAGAAAATGAGGTTCAGCTTATCCTGCACAAAACGGGCGACGAGCCCGTCGTCGCCTTCCTCGGTGAGGCTCCGAAATTCCGCCTCCTCGGGCATGACATTGGACATTGCTGCGCCCTGCACACCGAGCACCTGCTGAGGCTCCACCTGCCGGCTGATGGCGTTGTTCATGGTTAGCGATCCGCCCGAAACTTTCGACAACGGTGCCACCGCATCGTCGGAATTTTTCTGAGCAGCCTTGAAGTTGTCGGACTTTTTAGGAGCCGCAGCGGGCATCGGTGCGGGCTCACCTTTCGAATACTTGGAAGAGGGAAAGCTCACGGTCTTGCCTTTCAAAATAGGTGCCGCGTCCTGCGGTTTGTCGGCACCCGCAGTTCCAGATGATAGAGGCATTTGCGCCTGCGCGCTTGTTTTGCTCGCGGATTTTGCAGCGATGGCTCGGCTCGGTGCCAGCGGTTGTGGAGTGGCGGGAGAGAGAGCCTGCTTCATTTCCGAAAGCGCGCCGCCGACTTTTCGCAAAGGTTCATCTGCCATTCCCGGTTCGGCAGAGCGCATCTTTTTTCCCGGACGCGGAGAATTGGATTCACGCATCTTTTCTTCGTCACCCATCGCAGCCACCGGCTTCGCGGCACCAGTCACGCTGGCTGCCGGTGCGGGCATTGCTTTGAGTGGCGCGGCCCTTTTGCCAGCTTCCTCCTGGGGTAGCGAATGCCGAGCCGCAGGATCTTCGGGCGCGGATGACGACATCGGCTCTGGAAGCAGTGGTGTCTGCGCGGCTGATCTGGAAACCAGAGGGTCGTTTTCTTTTATCCGAAGCTCCGGAGATTCCTGCTTTGCCCAATTCAGGGACGAGATGCTGGCGGCTGAACTGCGTTGCTGAATCGCGCTGTTCAAGTTTTGCAGATCGGGCGTGGACATCACGCTCGTGAAATCGAACGCGTTCACATTTGCGGGCACCTGGCAGTTGAGCTGCACGCCGCCGCTGAGGGCGATCGTGGCCGTGCCGGTGAGGCTGGGCAGAGGCGGTACAACGACGGTTCCTTGAGCGATTCCGCCGATCGCGCCGGACTGGTTGCCGACGATCACTGGTGCATTGGCGAGAGGCAAATCTACATTCACATTGCTCAGGACATTGCCCCTCGTGGCGACTTCACTTTCCTCCACCGAATTATCGCTGAACGGCGCAGTGTCCTTGCTGGTGTTGGCGGACGAGTAGCTATTGCTGGCAGTCTGCGCGTTGAGCGATCTGGAGCGGTTTTGTTCGAGCTTCGGGTTTCGATACGAGGTGTTGTCGCCGGCCCAGTTATAAACGATCGCTGGCTCCGTGCTCGTCAGGAAGCCGCCGTTGCCGAGCAGAAAGCGGTGAAGCTCCGGCTTCTTCGACGCCGCTGCGACCGAGGGCGTGACGAGCTTGCCCTCTCGGTTGATTGCAAAGCCGACAGCTTTCATCTGCCAGGCGTCCGTCAGCGTATTTGTGAAATCACGCGCGAGGGCCTCGGCATCGCCTTTCGCGAGCAGTCGGTGTACGGTCTCGCCGAAGACGCGCCTTTCCGCATCCACCGTGTCGCGCACGGTCACGGCGAGCGCCTCGGTCTCCTTTTGGTAAAGCTCGGCAGTCCTGCGCTCGAAGACGATCTGCTGCTCTTCCGCGCTGCGCAAAGCCAGCCAGCCGAGCACCACGCTCGGCAGCAGCACCGCGAACAGGAATATCCAGACGCTTTTCTTCATCGTTGCTCACCACACTATCCACGATGCCGCGTGTGATGTCAGGCACCGGTGCGGAGTTTGTAAAAATTTTGTCGCGCGTGACGTGGGACGGACATTCCTGTCCGTCTGCGCTTGCTTCCGGTCGCGCGCTGGATTCGCGGACAGGACTGTCCGCGTCACACCTGCGCGGCGGCGGGGACCTTTGGCGACTTCCGGCGCAGAGAATGTTTCACGAGTTGTGAACCGAAATCCCAGATCGGGCCGGGAAAGCGGCGGCACTCGGCGAGCACGGAATCGAGCGCATTCACGAAGCGCTCGATTTCCTTTTCGCCCGCCACGAGCGGAGGGAGGATTTTTAGCACATCCATGCCATGCCCGGCGATCTGCGTGATGATACGGTGCTTGCGGAAAAGTGTCGTGACGATCATCTGCGCGAACAGCTCGGACTCGACCATGTGCAGGAGCTTCCATCCCATCTTGGCGGCGAACTCCTTCGGCTGATGGAACTCGATCGCGACCATCATGCCGAGCCCGCGCACTTCCTTGATGAGCGAATGCTTCTCCTTCAGCAACTCGATGCGATGACGCAGATCCTCGCCGTTCACGCGTGCTCGCTCGATCAGATTTTCATCTTCAAGCACCTGCAGCGTGGCGAGGCCGCACGCCATCGCGAGATTGTTGCGTCCGAACGTGGACGAATGCACGACGCACCGATCCAGCCGACTGAAGGTCTTCTGATACACCTCGCGCCGCGCGACGATGGCCGCGCACGGGACGTAGCCGCCGCTCAGCGATTTCGCAATGGTGATGATGTCCGGATCGAGTCCCCAGTTTTGAAATCCCCACCAGCGGCCCGTGCGGCCGAGGCCGGTCTGCACTTCGTCGCAGATGAAGAGCGTGCCCGTCTCGCGGCAAATCTGCTGCGCCTTGATGTAAAAGTCGTCGCGAGGAAACTGCACGCCCTTGCCTTGCACGGGCTCGATGATGAATGCCGCCACGTCGCGCTTTTCGAGTTTCGTCTTCAGCGCCGTGAGGTCGCCCATCGCGATGCGCGAGCAGTTGTCGAGCAGCGGGCCGAAGCCTTCCTGGAAATGCACGTCGCCCATGACCGAGAGCGAACCGTTCGAGAGGCCGTGGAAAGCCTTGTCCATCGAGACCAGCCCCGTGCGGCCCGTCGCGGCGCGCGCGAATTTGATCGCGCCCTCCATCGCCTCGGTGCCCGAGTTGCAGAAGAACACCGCGTTCAAATGTGATGGCAGTTTTTTCAGCAGCGCCTCGGCGAGCAGGCCGCTGAGCAGCGAGCAATCCATCTGCACCATGTTCGGCAGATCCATCTCCAGCACGTCGCGGACGGCCTGCTGCACGGCAGGGTGATTGCGCCCGATATTGAACACGCTGTAGCCGCTAAGAAAGTCGAGGTAGTCGTGCCCATCGAGATCGTAAAGGTAGCACCCACGCGCCTGCGCATATACGTGGTCGAATCCGATGATCCGCTGGACTGAGACCAGCGTGGAATTCAGGTGCTGGTCGTGGAGCTGGTAGTTTTCGCCGAGGCGAGTGGTGATGATGTTCTTGAGATCGAGCGCCATTGCGCGCGGACTTTACGCAGGAGAGGGCATAATGCGAGCGGCTTTTCCGTTGAGTTCGGCACGAGGATGGCTAAGGTCAGGAACGGATGAAACCGGCAATCAACTACGAGGAAAAAATCGGTAAGACCGTGGGACGTCGCACGGCACCGAAAGACATGCTTGCTTATGGCATGGCGCTGCAAAAAAATGGTGCGGCGCTGGCAAAAGGATTGCGTCTTCGCGGCGTGCCAAAGGGCGTTTTCCGGTTTCGTTCCCACGAGGAAGCTGACGCATGGCTGATGAAACATCTGGTCCAGAACGCTCAGAGCTAGAGTCGCGCGCGCCAGAAGAGGATGACCTCGTGGCCGTCTGCCGCCGCCTGAACGAACTCGGCGCACGCTATCTTGTCTGCGGCGGATTCGCGATCATTCACGCAGGGTATGCACGATTCACCGGCGACATTGATTTGCTGGTGGATGCCTCGTTGCAGAATGAGGCCAAGGTGTTTTCCGCGCTGGAAGTTTTTTCGGACAAAGCGGTGCGCGAACTCAAACCCGGCGAGATCAGCGAATACACGGTGGTTCGCGTCGGAGACGAAGTGACCGTGGATCTCATGGCGTCGGCCAGCGGCATCGGGTTTGACGAGGCCGAGCCCCACATTGTCCGCGGCGAATTGCAAGGTGTCTCGATTCCTTTCGCGTCGCCTTTGCTGCTTTGGAAAATGAAGCGCCACACGCACCGCGAGAAGGATCGCGGGGATCTTTATTTTTTGCGCCAGCTCCTCGAATCGCAGGGCATCATTCCGCCGGAGTGACCGAGATCGCTTTGTGCGAATCGCCTCATCGCGCGCGGCGCGCGGTGAAAATGAGCGCGGCGAGCATCGCGGAATCCAGCGCCATCAAAATCCACAGGCGTGATTTTCCCGACGAAGGCCCGAGGCAGCCGCACGCGATGTCCAGCCCGCGTACCCATGCGCTGCCGAGGGCGGCGAGGAAGATCACCAGCATCGCGATGAGCAGGAAAGTCGCGCCGCGGCGCAGGAAGCCGGTCACGAGCGCGAGGCCGCAGAAAATCTCCAGCCACGGCAGCCAGACGCCCACCACAGAGGCAAGCGCGTGGGGGAGCAGGCGGAAATTTTCCACGTCCGCCGCGAATCCCGCTGGGTCCATGGCCTTCAGCGCGCCCGCGCAGATGAAGGTGCCGCCGACCGCGAGGCGCAGCAGCAGGACGGCTATTTTTTCCGTGCGCGCATCCATGCCTCCCAGCCTCCTTTCAGCACGAGGACGGGGCCGAGATGGAACTCGCGCAGCCGCCGCGCCACGGCGGCGCTGTCCCCGCACTGGCGCGAACCGCAGTACACGATCGCAGGCATCTCCGATGGCCACGCCTGGAGCACCGCGGGCAGCAGCGCGTCCCATTCGTCCTCGGTGAGCCGCAGCGCGCCGGGCGCGTGACTGGCCGCGAATTCACCGGCGGGGCGGGCGTCCACCCACAGGTAGCGTCCCGGCGCGCGGGCCGCGGTCTCCGCCGCGATTTCGCCGTCGCGCACCGTCTCGGAAAAGGCCGGGCGCCTCGGGTGAAAAAATGCGGCGAGCGTCGCGGGCACCGCTGCGAGCAGTACGAGGGCCGCAGCCTGGAGGAGCGTCTTTCGCATCCGCCGCGGTCACCTCGGGGAGCGCCTGCGCGCGGGGCGCGCGAATATGCAGGCTGCGACGCACCCGGCGAGATACAGCGCAGTGCTCGCGGGTTCCGGCACACCCGGCACCGCCGCGCCGAGCGCAAATTCCAGCGCGTCGCCCGTGCCGAGATTGTAGCCGCTCGGGATGTCGAAGTGCAGGCTGGTGACGGCGCTCGCGCCTGTCCCAACATGGAAAAATGCGAACTGGGATTCGCCGTTTGCGCCGGGGCCGAGGGAGAGATTGCCGAGCGTGCCGTCCCAGTTCAGCGGCTGATCGTAGAGGCGGATTCCATTGTCCCAGGCATTCGTCCCCAGAAAATCCACCGCCACGGGCGCACCGCTCCCCGTGCTTGCGCCGATGCTGATTTGCATGGTGCCATTGGTGCCGTTGCTGAAGAGCTGCCCGACCGCAAAATACAGCCCGGACAAATCCGTCCCCGTCATCGCCAGCCGGAACTGCACGGAGCCCGCCTGCTGCGCGATCTGCACCTTGCTCGTGGCCAGGGTCGCATCGCCCAGCACGCTGTCGCTGAAAGCGGGTGGCGCGATCCAGAAGGCATCCTGCAGCACGCCTGCCGAGGGCGAAAGCGGAGCCGGGATGCCCGAGGTGAGCTGCAATTCCGCCTGGGCAACGGTCGTGCCGAGATCGTTTTTCAGCGAGAAATGCCTGCTATCCGCCCCGGTGGAATATGTGAACCAATCCGTGACGACTGCAGCTTGCGCTGTGGCGGCGCAGCACGCGGCGAGCAGCGCGCAGGCCATGTGTGTGCGCGCGCGGAGGCGCGGTTTTTGCAGGGAGATGGAGGCACCTGTATTCATGCGTCGCAGCGGTGATCCTATGGCCCGCCCGGACGCTTTGCCCAGAATACTCGGAAGAATTTCATGGCATTGTCGGGGTCCGACGAGTTCAGCCAGATGCGGATGAGCACTTCCTCGCTCTCGGCATTCCCGTCCCGATCACCGAACGGATCGAGGAACACGTCCCAATCCGGCGAGGGGATGTCCTGCCATCCCTGGAGCAGAGATGAAATTTGCGGCCTGAACGTCACGTACTGGTTCGATCCCTTGCGGCGGTGGAAGTCGAGCACCACGCCGATCCAGCCGCCCTCGTACGGGCCTTCGCGCGAGATTTGCAGCGGGAGGGTGTCGCTCACGAGCGGGTTCGTCAGCAGCGCCCATTCGAAGAGGTTCGTATTCCCGTCGCCGTCCGGATCGGAGAGCGGATCGGATTTTGCAAAATCACTCAGCCCGCCCAGCGCACCCGCCGCCCAGCGCCAGTACGGATTGTTCGGCACGATTTTCACCGCCGGGGAATACGTCGCTTGCAGCGTGCGCGACGTGGCCGTGACCGGCAGCGAGTAGATGCCCGGCGCGACGCCCGTGGTGTTCCAGGTGATCTGCCCGAGTCCCGTTCCTTCCGTGCTGGCGAAAGTCACGCCGCCCGGCAGTCCGGCCGTGTTGAGTGTGAGCTTCACCGAGTCGCCGTCGGGATCGGATGCGTTCACCGCGAGGGTGTGCGTGCTTCCCGCGAGCCAGATCTGCCCTGCCGTCGCCGCGAACAGCGGCGGGCGATCCACGAACAGCGGCTCGACCGTCACCGGGAAGGACATCTGCGCCTCTGCGGGCGGCGTGCCGGAATCCGTCGCCGCTACGGAGACGAGCAGCACGCGATCCGCATCGCCGGGGCCGGTCTGCCAGGTGATGAGCCCGGTCGCGCCGTTGATCGTCATTCCCGCCGGCGGCGCGCTGGTGAAGCGGTAGGTGAGCGTCTGCGCGGGCAGGTCCGAATCGTCCGCGTGCAGTTGCACCGAGAGAATGCTGCCCGGCGACACGCGCTGCGGCGGCACATCCGCCAGCGTCGGCGCGCTGTTCACCTCGATCACGCGGATGACGAAGGAGCGCGTGGCCGACTGCGCGGGCGTGCCCGAATCCGTCACCGCCACATTTACGGCGACCGTGCGCCCGCCGTCGGCCTCGCCGGTGATCCAGCGAATCTGTCCAGTCTGACCATTCATCGTGAACCCCGGCGGCACCGCGGATGTGAAGGCAAATTGCAGCAGATCCTTTCGTCCGTCGGGATCGTCGGCGACCGGGTTCACCACGAGCGTGTCGCCTTCGTTCACGGTCTGGTCGGGGATCACCGCGAGTGTCGGCGGGATGTTTTGCATCGTCACCGCCGTGCTCGCGTCCGCGCTGACCGGGGCCGCCTCGGCATTGCCCGCGGCATCCGTGGCGATGCTGTAAAATGCGTAGGTCTTGCCGAGTTCGCCCGTGTAGAGCGCACCGGTGTCGCGCGTGTGCGAGAGCCACACGCCGAAGGGCCCGCCATTCACCGACACATGGATGTCGTAGAAGGCCACGCCGTAGTCGTCGCTGCCCTGCCACATCACGGGGAATTGCAGCGGGCTCTGCGCCGCGAGCGGCGTCACATGGCTCATCGGCGCCTGTGTGTCCGCGGCGGGTTTCGCCTGATAGATGAGCGTGTATTGCCCCGTGCTGTCGCGGTCGAGGAGGTGCAGGATGTTTTCGTAAGTCGGCCGCCGGCCCTGGCCGATGAAGGTGCGATCCGTCACCCACGCATCCACATCGAGCGGCAGTTCGAGGCCGTCGGATCGGATGACACGCTGCAGCACGTATAGGCCGTTCGATGGCTCCGGGATGCGCAGATAAGTCCAGCCCGCCGGCATCGTGGCGGTGATGCCGATGGCGAGCTGCGACGGTGTGAGCGCGCCCGTGACCATCGCATTTTCCACGACGGCGACCGGCGCGGTGGTGCCGTCGCTCAGGTAGATCGTGTCCGGCAGATTGCGCGCGTCGGGAATGTCGTTCACGAGGAAATCCGGCAGGCCGTCGTCGAGCGTGCCGAGTGCGCGGACCTGGTGGATCATCTCGTGGATTTCCACGGAGTTGATCAGCGAAAGCCGCGCATTCCCGCGGTCGTCCACATGCGTGAAGCTCGCGCTGTAATCAATGAACAGCCCCTGCAGCGTGGAAGTCATCAGCCAGTCGGCGATCTTGATCTGCCCCGGCGCGATGTCGCCGAAATCCGCCGTGAGCGACGGCTGCAGCGACTGCCCCGCGACCTGCGTGGCGATGATTTGAAAATCAATGAGCAGCCCCTTTTCATTCTCGATGATCTGCGGCTGCGCCGAGGTGATTTTGAAATTGTGGGCCGTCCCCGCGCCGCTGTTCTGCACGAGCACTGCGAGCGCATACGGGATCGCGGGCTCGACCGGCAGCGTGAACGGATCGTCGCTGAACACATCGCGCTGGTGGAAATATTTCAGATCCAGCTTCGGGCTCGGCAGCACGGTGATGGCGACGCTGCTCAGTGGCACGCTCACATCCGTCCCGTCCACGCGGTAGGAAAGTGTGCCGCCGACGAGGTAGCGCGTGGAGAACTGCGGCGCGGCGTCGCGCGTGGGGATGATGAGCCAGCGCGCGGTGCCCGTGCTGTTGCCGGGGAGGATGCCGGTGCCGTTCACGGCGGTCAGCGTGGAGAGCCGATCCACGGTCACGCTGAAGAGGCTGTTTGCAGCGCCGCCGGTCTCGGGTGCGATGTTCACATCCACGCGGAGATTTTCGAGCGGCGAGGGGCCGTTGTTGTCCAGCTCCAGCGTCGCGCGGAATGCGTCGCGCGTGAGCACCGCGTCCTGTTCGAGGCGCAGCTTCACCCGCGCGCAGATGCCGCCGCCCTGCCCGGTGGCCTCGCGGATGCGCGCCGTTTCGACGATGGCATTGATCGGATCAGTGAAGCCCGCCGCCTCGGCGAGCGTCTGATACTGGCTGGCGAGAACGAGCTGCTGGCGGAGCACGCCGGAATCCACAAAGTCCGTGCTCTCACCCGCGGGAGTATCGCTCCGCCTGAAGATGCCACGCATCGCGTTCGTCACGGTGCGGTTCCAGCGATCGAGCACCCGCGTGACCTCCGTCCCGGGGACGCCCGGCGGCAGCACTGCGATGAGCGATGCGCGCTCTGCGGGCGTGATCGTGCGGCCACCGTCGGAAGCCACGGCGACCGCGCCCTGGAACTGCGCGTACCAGTCGCCCGTCGCGCTGCCCGCCAGCGGATTCAGCCAGACGCCGTCGGCAGCGCCGGTGATTTCATTGAAGACATCCAGCATCACCCGCAGTCCGGGTTTGAAAGTGGTGATCGGATTTGAAGTGGCACCCGCGGGCGATGCCGCTCCCGAGACGGACGCCGCTGCAAACGCCGCCACACCGGGGCCCGCCGGCACGATGAAGCAGCGCATGATCGCGTAGATGCACGCGGGCACTGCCGCCGGGGGGAAGAGGCAGCCCGCTGCGCCGACGGCGCAGTCCACGATGCCCAGGCCCAGCGGTGTGGCCGGATCGGCGAGGCCTTTGCCGCAGGAGTAGCCGCTGTAAAAGCAGCCGATCGGTCCCGGGATGCAGCCCAGCCCGGCGAGGATCAGGCATTCCGGATCGCACACAAATTTCACCAGCGAAGCCGCGCCCTGATATGTCCCCCCGGCGCCGAAGCCGCCGCCGCCGCAATTCGTGCAGCCGCTCGGCGAGGGTGCGGGGCCGCCGCAGCCGCTGTTCGCATTGGAGAGAGCCAAGGTCGCGCAGTACGTGTTCTTGATTTTTCCGCAGACGAGATCCCAGCACACGGTCGCCGAAATGAAGCACGCTGCCGGAGCCGGAGCCGCGGGCGCTGCGGAGGCCGCGGCTTTCCCCGCGCCGGGTGAGGACAGTTTCCGAATCGTCACCGGCACCGTGATCGAACTCATCGCCGGAAGCGTGCCGACATCATCAATCGCGGGCGTGAACGACCATAGCGGATGCGTGGGGAAACTGAAGTGCGTGCCGTTTGCCGCGATCAGCCCGTGGTTGGTCACTTTCACATTCACCACGGTTTCATTCGCGGTGATTTCGGCGAGGTCTATGACCGTCGGCTCCACCGTGACGACGGGGATGGGCACGACGGTTTCAAACGTGGTGTCTATCGTGATTTTGTAGTGATCCTCGATCTGCGTCGGCACGACCGTCCACGCATACGTCACCGTCTGCCGGCTGAGGAATGCGCGCGCCTCGTTCACATTTCCGCCCTCCACGAGGACGGTGCCCGCGAAGCCCGCGTGCCGGTCCGCATTCACCTCCACGTTGTAAAATCCCTCGCGGATCAGGCCAAAGTCCGCCGCGCCGCTCGCGCCAGTCGTCATCGTGCCGACGATCGTTCCGGTGACGGCGTCGGTGACTTTCACGATGGCTCCCGCGAGCGGCGGATTGCCCGCGGCGTAGTACGTGTATTCGTCCTCGGCGCGGACGATGAGCTGCCCCGACTGATCCGAGAGCGCGCGGAATCGGAACGGGATCGTGAGCGATGTCACCCCATCCGTCGCGACGATGCTGCCCGTGTGATCGCCGAGCGTGAGATCCGCCGGCGGCGTGAGCTGGATGCTCAGCGGCACGGATGCTCCCGGAGCGAGCGATGGGATGGGCAGCGCGGTCGTCGCATGGATCCAGCCGACGCCAGCGGGGAGCAGGAGATTCACCGGCGCAGTCGGCGCGCGCCCGTCGTTTTTCAGAGTGAAATTCACCACCTGCTGCCCGCCGCGCAGCATCCCGGCAAAGAGCTGCGCGGGGTCGGCCACGAGCCTCGGCACATTGGCCGCGACGGTGATGGCGACCGGGACATCCACCGCCGCGCCCTGCGCGGATTGCACGGAAAGCGTGAACACCGTGCGGTCGAGCGTGCTCGTGGCGGCGATGGAGAAATTCAGTGCGACGGTGCCGGATGCGGCGATGCCCGTCGCGGCAAATGTCGGCGTGAAAGTGATCCCCGGCGGCACTCCCGCGGTCGAAGCCGTGAGTCCCGACACGGGAAGATCGGCGAGATTCCGAATCGTGATCGTGCCCGTCTGGCTGCCCGATTCCGCGAGCGTGATCTCTAGCGTCGCCGGGTCCGCCTTCAGTCCGTACACGCGCACCTCGTCCTGCACGGGCGCGGTCGTCACGCCGGGATGCGACGCGCCAAATTGAAACAGCCCGCCCTGGCCCGGCAGCGGCGTGAAGTTCGCGCTGAACTGCCCGATCGAATTCGTGAGCGCGGAAATCACGCGCTCGGTTCCCTGATTCGTGATGTGGATGTTCACGAGCACGAATGCCGCTGCGCCTCCGCCGTGCAGCGTCGCGGTGCCGGTGATCGGGATCGCCGTGCCGGTCGCCGCCGTGGTCGGCACGATGAAAAGCGTCGTGGTGTACGCGGGCTCCAGATCGAGTGAAGTGTCGGAGACCGCCGTGTTGTTGTCCTCGAGCACTTCGTCCACGGCGAGGTTCGCATCCGTCTGTGCGACGAGCCAGTAGCGGCCCGCGTCGCGCGGCATCCGCACGCGCAGGCTTTGCTCGATGAAGCCGCCCGCGATCAGCCTTCCGGCAAAATCCGCCTGCGTGAGCAGGATGCCGTCGCTGCCCGTGCTGTCCGTCGCAAGCAGGATGCGCTGCGTGAATGGCCCCTGCGCATCCGCCGCGCCTTGGTTTTGCAGCAGGATCCGCACGTCCACCCACGAATCAGTCACCGCACCCGTCGGCGGCGAAATGAGATGCACGGTGAGATCCGGCTTTTGCACATCCGTCATGCGCAGCGTCGCGGATGCCGGGTTGTAGCCGACGGCGGTGGCGTCGAGCCCGACGGTTTGCGTCCCGGTGGGCACGCCGTCATTCGCCGCCCCGACGGGGAAAGTCGTGGAGCCTTGTCCGGCGGGGATCGTCACTGTCATGGGGACGAGCAGCTTCGCCGCATTGGAAGGCGTGAGCGTGATGACGACGGGCGCGGCGGGGACGGGCTTGATCGAAATGGTCGCCGTGGCCGCGGGATTGCGGCCCTCGATGAGCAGCGTGCGATCAAAGGACAGCGACAGCGACGGGCTTTCATCGTCGGTGATCGTCAGGTTCACGGGCGGCGCATTTCCGAGCGGCGTCGCGCCGCTGAAAAGATGCGCGGTGATCGCGACCGTGCGGTTTCCATCCACGACCGCATTGTCCACGATGCCGATGGGCACGGTGACGGCCTGCACATTCGACGGAATGGCGACGCTCTGCGGGAGGACGATCTGGCCCGCGGCGGAGGCGGAGAATGTGGCCGTGAGCGCGCTGGTCGCCGCGCGGTCGAGCGTCAGCGTGCCGAAGACCGCGTTCGGGCCGGCACTTTCGTTCACGCTGCTCCGGTCGAGCGTGAGCAAAATCGCTGGCGTGTCGTCATCCATGATCGGAAGCGCAAAAGTGCCCGCCGTCGCCGCCGGTGCCGACGCGATCAGCGTGACGCTAACCTGCGGTTCGACGTTGTTGTTTTGCACGGACTGCACGGTGAACGGCACGGAAGTCTGCCCGGCGGGAATCACCACAGACGCGGGAAAGGTGAGCCTGCCCGCCTCGGAGACGCCGAGCGCGACGGTGAGATTTTGCGCGAGCGTGCGATCCATCGAGACGGTGCCATTCAGCGTGCCGCCCTCGGGAATCGTGCCCTGCGGCAGCGCGATGGTGAGCACGGGCAGCGCCTGCCGCCGCGTCACCGTGATCGTGTTCGAGGGCGCACTGTCCCCGGCGCGGTTGCCGGATTGCGCGAAGATCGCATTCACGCCCTCGACGAGCGGCGCCTGCAAAATGAACGTCCCGTCCGCGGCGGGTGTGCCGGTGAAGACGACGGTGCCGTTTCGATAGAGCCGCAGCGTCGCACCGACTGCCGCAGTGCCGCGTACGTCCACGGTCGCGGTGGTCACGGTCGGGCCGTTCAGCGGCGAAGTGATCGCGGGCGCGGACGGTGCCACGAGCGCGAGATTCACGCGCCGCGTCAGTTCCGAAAATGTCCCGAGATTGTCGTACACGCGCACGACGAGATCGAACGGGCCGTCGGCGAGACTTTCCACCTGCCACAGCGCGTCGAGGCCGTCGGCGGGATTCGTATCCGTGCCGGTGGGCGTGCTGAAGACGCTGAGCGGCGGCTTGTAGAAAAATTCCGCACGCTGGATTCCGTCGCTGTCCGTCGCGGCGACGCCGACGCGGCCCGAGCGCGGGATGACCGCGCCGTCCGCGATGGCCACGCCGTCGAATTTCATCGCGGTGATCACCGGGCCGGTGTTCAGCGAGATCGTGCGCGGCGCGGACTGCGGGCCGGGGCCTGCGCGGTTCATGGCGCGCGCGGTGAGCGTGTTACTGCCGGGCTGCAAAGTGATGTTCGCCGTGAACGCGCCTGCAGCGCTGGGATTCAGCGGGCCTGCGACCTCCGTGCCGCCGAGCAGGATGAAGACCTGCGAGCCCGGCGCGGCGGTGCCCGTCACAGTCACCGCCGGCGAAATCACACGCGCGCCGTCCGCGGGCGCGGTGATCAGCGGCGCGGCAGGCGCGGCGAGGAGGAGATTCACGCGTCGCGTCGTCTCGCTGCTCGTGCCGAGGCTGTCGAAGACACGGACGATCAGATCATACGCGCCGTCCGCGAGCGGCTCGATGCTCAGCGGCACATCCAGTCCGTCACCGGCAGTCGAGTCCGTGCCGAGTGGAGTCCGCGTCGGCGCGCCGACTTGCCGGTGGAAAAATTCCGCCAGGCCGATTCCATCGCTGTCCGTCGCCATCGCGCCGAGGCGTCCCGAGCGTGTGATCGTCGCGTTGTTCGCGAACGGCACACCGTCGAGAGTCATCGCGGTGATGACGGGCGGGTAGTTGAATCGCAGCGTGACGCTGCGCGTGAGTTCCGTGAAGCGGCCCACATTGTCGAACGCGCGGAACGTGAAGACGTATGCGCCGTCGGGAAATGCGCCCGCATTCCACGCCGCCGTGAAGCCGTCCGCGGGCGTCGTGTCGCTCGCGAGCAGCACATTTGCACCGCCAGCCGGGCGGTAGGAAAAGTCCACGCGCACGATCGCGGGCGCGACGGTCGCATCCACCTGGAAAATTCCCGCCGCGCGAATCGTGCCGCCATCGGGCAGCACCACGCCGCCGTAGGTCACCGAGTCCTGATTCGGAATCCAGAGTTCGGTCGCCGAGGATTGCGCGGAGACGGATGCCACGATGGGGTTGAAATGTCCGAGCGCGTCCTCCGCGACGATGGCGCTGTAGTAGATCTGGTTGCCCGCGGGCACGGTGATCGTCGCCTTTTGCGTGCCAGCCGGCACGAACGCGAAGGGCGTCACGCCGGTCACGTCGGTGAAGAAACCCGTGTCCACATACACGCGGTAGCGCACCACGTCGTTCTGGAGCAGTTCATTGTAGGTGCTCCAGTCGAGATCGAGCGCCCGGTAGCGCGTCACGGAAGTCACCGAGGTGAAGCCGCTGCCGATGCCCGTCACCGGCGCGGGCACGGCGGCATCCGGCACGATGATGGAGACTTCGCGCGAGACGATCTGGCCGTAGGGCGTCGCCGTCTCGGCTCCGATGAAAAGTGACGCCTCGCGCGAAATGACCTGCGGCGAGATGACGTAGGCTGCGGAATTCGCGACCGCGGTGATGCGGTTGCCGAGCACATCCACCGCCACGATCGCGAAGTAGTGATCCTGCAGCGGGGTCAGGCCGGTGACGGTCGCAGTGACGGTCTCGCCGCCGACCGTCCGCGCGGGCGTCATGCCCGCCACATCGGTGAAGGGAGAATCGGAAACGTAGATGTCAAAATGCGCGACCGTCCGCACGGCCCACGGATTGTAGGCCGACCAGTCGAGAATCGCGCTGTCGCCGGTGGGCGAGGCGGTCACGGTGTAGCCGATGACCTGCGGTGGTGGCGTCGCCGTGACCACTGCGAGGGAGACTTCGCGCGAGACGAGACTTTCGTAGCCGATCGCGCCGCCCGCGAAAGTGGATGCGAAAAGCTCCGGCACGAGCAGGAATTGGCCGTCGTTCGCCGTGTCGTTCAGGCCCTGGATGGCGAGCACATTCGTGCCATTCACGAGGAGGCCGGTGAATGGTGTGAGGTCTATGATTTCCGGGAGGACCGCCTGATCCGTCGCGCGCTTCGCCGTCGCCGTGGAATTGAAAGCCGGGCTCGCGGGCGCATTCCGCCGCGCGACCTCCGTGCCGTTCACGTACGCGACGAATCCGTCGGCGTAGTAAATCCGCAGCGCGAGTGACGCGAGGCTCGCAGCATTGGTGACGTTGAATTCCTGGCGCACGAAGACCGAGGCATTCACGCCGCGCATCTGCGCCTCGATGTCCGTCTGGATCAGCGAGGCGGAGTCGCCCGCGCGGAACAGGCTCGTGAGTGATTCGAGGCCGCCCGCGCCCGTGTCCCCGACCAGCGCGAACGCGCCGGACCACGCAGTCAGCGCGCCGGGCGCTGCGTAAAATTCCACCTCATCGCCGCCGCCGCCCTCCCACATCACGACATCGAACGCATGCAGCCCCGCGGTGAGCGTGACCGTGCCGAGGTGATCCTGCGGGCCGTGGTTGCTGTCGTCCGTCATCCCCGCCACGCCGTCTATTTTGATGCGCCCGCCGTCGTCGGAATTCAGCCCGAAAGTGTACGCGCCCGCGATGGGGATCCGCACAAAGCCGGTCGCATGCACCGCGTAGTTGCTGCGATCATTCAGCGCCACCGCCGTGCTGTTCGCGTAGTGGCCCTCGCCGCCGTCGCCGAGCAGGTTCAGCGTCGGCAGCACTGCGAAATATTCCCGGCTGATCCGGTTGCTGCCCGGCGGCGCGGCGAGCAGCGCGTCCACCGTCGCGAGGTTGCCCATTCCGCCGTAGAGCGCCGCGTTTTGCTGCACCACGCGCACGCCGATGCCCGGCTGCACGCCGAAGCCCGTGCCAGTGCTGCCCGCGAGCCAGCCCGCGGGCGTGAATGCACGCTGCTGCCACGAATTCCCGAGGCTGCCATCGGTCGGCACGAGGATGCTGGCCGCGCTGCTGCGGCTGAGCAGCGGCGGCCCGAGATACGGCGGCTCGCCACCGTTGAAAAGTGACACTTCGCGCGAGATGACCTGCGGTGAAATGATGTACGCGGCGGAATTGATCACAGTCACGATGCGGTTCCCCAGCACGTCCACGGCGACGATGGCGATGAAGTGATCGTGAAAAGCCGTCAGCCCGCCGATGGTGGTCGTCACCGTCTCCCCGCCGACCGTCCGCACCGGCGTCAGGCCCGTCACGTCGGTGAACGGACTGTCCGAAATGTAGATTTCAAAGCGGGCCACATCGCCGACGGCCCAGGGATTGTAGTTCGCCCAGTCGAGCGTGACGCTGTCGCCAGTCGGCGATGGCGTGACGGTGTAGCCCGTGACCGGCGGCGGTGCGGCACTCGTGGCGATGACGAGGCTCACCTCGCGGGAAACCGCCTGCTGGCCCGCGAGTCCGCTTTCGACGAAAATGGTCGCCTCGCGCGAGACGATTTCCTGGATGTCCTGCGGCGTCGTCGCGCCGACATGCACGACCGTTTCGCGCGAGATCACTTCCTTGATCAGCACCTGCGCCTGCGCCGCATGCGGCAGGATGAGGCCGAGCGCCAGCGAGCCGAGCGCGGCGAAGCACGAGCCCCGCCATCCACGGATCCCGCCGGCACGGTGCTCGAGGGGAGTTTCATCCCCGGATGCACCGGACTTCCCGGCTGCGATGATGCGCGCCAAGTTCATGGGCATTCGTCTTTTCCGGAAAAAAGCTCCGGGTTACGGGCGGATGACTTTCACCTGCACGGCGGAAAAGCCGACCTGCACGGGCAGCGTGGCCGTCCAGCGCACGACGAGCGGCGTGGTGCTCACGACGCTGCTGACGCTGGCTGCGACCTCGGTGAAATTGCCGCTCGAACGCGGAGTGCCTCGCACTTTCACCTGCGATGCCTGCTCGACGTTCGTCGTCTCAATGATGACCTGCGTCGAGGCGGTCTCGGGCAGTGCGGCGTCCGCACCCGCGGTTCCGAACGATGCGAGCGGATCGGCCCCGATCGGCTGTCCGCCGATGGAGACGATTTTCACCTCGGGCGCGCCCGCTGGCGGCCAGAGCAGCGCGGTGCCCGCGGGTGCGAGCGGCACTATGCTCGGATCGGGCGTCACGGTGATGGTGTTGGTGTTATTCACGCGCTCAATGCGAATCCGTCCGAGCCCGCCCGGATAGACGTTTGTCGTGCCAAGCGTGCTCACGGCACCGCTGCCGGCCAACGTGTCGGCTACAAGGCGAATACCACCACCACTGCCGCCGCCAGCCTGATAGTTAGGTGCTCTGCCAACTCCGCCGTTTGCTTGGATCGAACCACTCAGCGTCAGCGTATTTGTGCATGCGATGAGGATCGCACCACCACCACCACCACCGGCAAGCTGCTCCCCTTGGCGAGAGCCGCCTCCACCCCCTGAACCTCCAATCAGCGGGATGAGTGAAGGATTTCCGTAGGCCGTGGGGCCGGCGCCGCCCGCTGTCCCGTAACTTCCTCCGTATCCGTAATTGTCCACACCACCGCCGCCGCCGCCGACACCAAAACCCGCGGCCGCTCCGACGCCGACCGTGTACCATGCCTGCCCGCCACGAAACCCACCAGGCCCGGGTTCAGCGAGCGTGACTCCGAGGCCCCCGCCCGCACCGCTCAGGCTCACCGTCCCGTCAATGGTCACATTTCCGCTCACGAGCCACACCACGGGCGCGCGGCTCAGGTGATTCGTGAAAGTGAGCGTCTTTCCCGCGGCGACGGTGACGCTGGAATACTTGAACACCACGGCCCACTTCGCCGGGTCGTAGATGCCCTTGCCCGCGTTCGCGGCGTTGTTGTTGCTCCAGACGCCCGTCGCCGCCTGCGAGAGGTCAATGACGGTGTCGGCAGTGATATTCAGCACGCCGTCCGAGCCGTCTGCACTGGGGACGGTGATGGCTGCGTGGCCGTGCATCGCAGCGGAGAGCAGCGCCATCGCTGCGTAGGATTGGATTCGTTTCATGGGTTCGTGGTGGTTGGAGTGTTTTCGGTCTTATGTTGTCGGTCTTAGAGCATGTTAAAAAAGTCCGCCTGTGATTGGAAAACAGCCGTCCCGGCTGTGAGGGCGGGCGGGCCTCCGGCCTGCCGTACCCGGAGGCCACAGGCTGGAAGCCTGTCTTCCTTCCGCGGGGACTTTTTTTAACATGCTCTTAAAAAATAAAAATGCGCCTCGGCTTCCGGGGAGGAAGTTGCGGACTGACTCGGTGGGGTCGGGGGACACGGTTGCGGGGGGATGGGTGGAGGGCGGTTATTTCACCCGGACGAAAATCGTGTAAGCCTTCGGCCCCTCGGGCGGATAATCCGTCTGCACGAAGACCTGGCCAAATTCCTCCCGCGTCGTATCCGCCGGCGCGATGCTCACGGAATATTTCTCGCCCGCCTTCACCGTCGAGAGCGTGGCCGTGATGCGCGGATTTGACGATGCGACCGCGGTGATGTTCACGCGCGGATTTGCCGCCGTGGTGATTTCCACGGGCTTTGCCCCGGCGGCCTCACCCACGCGCCAGCCCACCAGCGGCGGGACCAGCGCGACCGGGTCGTCGAGGATCACGCATTGAAAGGCAAGCTGCACGGTTTTCTGATCGTCCGTCGTCACGGCGATGGATTTTGCCTGCGACCCGCGGCGTCCGCCGAAAGTGAACTTCACCGCGAGTTCGCCACCCTCGCCGGGCTGGTAGGTTTTCTTCGCGAGTTCCGCCGTCGTGCAGCCGCATGAGGGGTTGATTTTCACCACCGTGACCGGTTCCCTGCCCGTGTTTTTGAAAGTGTAGCTCACCGTCATTTCCCTGTCCTCGGGTCGCCGCTGGAATTCCTGTGCCGGGCGATCCCATGCGATCTCCCCATGCGCTATGGAAGCGCCGAGTAGCACTGACATGGGGAGGAACCGCATCATAAAATGATACTTCTGCCGCGGCAAAACACCGGCAAGATCAAAACGCGGTTTTATCATGAAAACTGCGTTACTTCGGCGGTGCGCCCTTTTCGCAAGGAGCAGGGGTGCCTAGTTCGCCGGGATCTCGTTCAGCGTGTAGTAGCCGATCGGGTGCAGCACGGGCTTGCCGTCGGCGGAGCGCACGCCGTCGAAATGCAGTTCGTGGATGTCGCCCTGCGTGAGTTTTTCCAGCGTGAGACGCACGGATTTTTTGTCCGCGCTCACGACGGCCTTGGTCACTTTCACGAGTTTCTCGTCCACCTCGCCGCCGCCGTATTCCTCGCGATATGCGTAGATGAATTCGCGCGCGGAATAGCTCGCGATGTCGCCTGCGGTCTTCGCATCCACGGGCTGCGTGAAGGTCAGCTCGAAGCCGTCGGGCCGCGCGTGCATCTCGTGAATCTCGAAGGGCACCTTGCCCGTCCAGTCGAGGCGCTCGAATGAAAACGGAGCGCCGCCTTTCGCGCCCCAGCCTCGGTCACTGCCTCCGGCAAAGAGCTGGCCTTTTTCATTCATGCGTCCGCCGATGAGGCCGGACTTGAAGCCCTTGCGAAACGGGAAGACGACGCCCTGCTTGATGCCGTTCACTTCCTCGATGAAGATGCGCGAGATATTCGAGTGGCTCTGGTCGGCGATGAAGAGTTGCTTTTCAAATGGGCCGAATTTTCCACCGCTGAGATCGGGGATGATGAATGATGACGAGTTGCCGATTTTTCCATGCACCATGTACACGACGGGCGGGACGAGTTCCTTGATGCGCTTGCGCTCGGCGACCATGCGGTCGGGGTCGGGCTGCGATTTGTCGCCCTTCTTTTTTCCGTTTTGAAACGCCTCCGGGATCGGATCGATCGGGCGCGGTCCCATGTTCGGCGCGAGCGAATACCATTCGTTGCCACCGGGATGACCTTGGAATGATCCGGGGATGAGGTGCTGCAGCGTACACGCGCCGTGCCACGGACCCTGGTTGTCGGTGTAGTACACTTCGTTGTCGTAGTTCACGACGATGCCGCCGGGCGAACGCACGCCG
>JAYVRQ010000332.1:0-1729 GCA_043776145.1 Chthoniobacteraceae bacterium | reverse complement strand
TCGAGTATCGCTACGATGCCTTCGGGCGGCGCACGGAGATGAAGGTGTCGGTGAAGACGGACGCGGTGTGGAAGGTGACGAAGATCACCCGGTTCGCCTACGATGGGTGGAACCTGATCGCGGAGTGGGAAGCCACGACCGTCGCCAATCAGCTCACGCCCATCCGCCTCGCCCGCACGCACCACTGGGGCCTGGACCTGAGCGGCACCCTGCAAGGCGCGGGCGGCGTGGGCGGCCTGGTGCTGACGCGGCACCTCGGCCCCGGCGCAACCTCCTACTCCGCCTTCCCCGCCTACGATGGCAACGGCAACATCGTGGCGCTCTTCGAGACGGCCAGCGGCAGGCGCGTGGCCGAATACGAATACGGCCCCTTTGGCGAGGCGCTAAGGGCGACGGGGCCGATGGCGGAGGGGAATCCGTTCCGGTGGAGCACGAAATACACGGATAATGAGACGGGGTTGGTTTATTATGGGTATCGGTATTACTCGCCGGGGATGGGGAGGTGGCTATCAACGGATCCTATTGAGGAACGAGGCGGTATCAACCTATATGGATTTGTTCTGAACAACCCCGTTGGCTTTGTCGATCTTCACGGTCTTTGGACAACAGATGGACACGATGCGATTCTTGATGATTGGTTGAAGGACAAATATGACGAAGTGCCGTGCGGCTGCTGCAAGCTGGACGTAAAACAACTCCTCAAGAACGCGAGTGCTCGATCGGACGGCTTTGTCGGAGCGAAGGGTTGTCACTGGATTCCTAATTTTAACCCATTTTGTTCTAATTCGATCTGGGACCAACAAGCTGCGCATAACTCGCATGAACACGCGATGTGTTCGCCAGAATGGTCGAAGAAGGAAGCAAAACAGAAATACGAAAAGTTCGTTGGCGATGAGATCGAGAAGGCCAAACGCGCGGCAAAGGATGCCGCTGCGAAAAGCGGCAAAGCACAATGCGATGGGATGAAAGATGCAATTGCCGCGCTGGGTTCAGCTTTTCACGCCATTTCCGACCACCACTCACCTATGCACTGTGGGTTCCAGCAATGGGACGGGCTCGGTCACGGCGTGTGGCATTGGTTTGACGAAACAAGAGATCATCGTAGAGGAGAGGAAGCAGAGGATTGGGAGGACTTGTCCACGCGCGACAAAGGAAATGTACTACGCGATCTAAACCGACAACTCGGCGGCTCGCTGAAGGACATCATTGGAGGATGCAAGAAATGAAGTTTCGTGTTGCCATTTTCAGCGCGCTTATCTCCGCCTGCACACACGCATCGGAAAGACTTGTTCGACAAGACGATATTGCGAAAGTGTATCATCGGTCTTCTCTAATCCCGCATGGAACGGGTGTAAGCACGCTTGAAGTGTATGGGAAAAAATATCCCCACGCGAACGGTGCACGAATGAAATATGTCCAGATTCCAGGTCGGAATCTGATAGTTTTCACTACGAAGCGGGAAGGACATCGCGCCACACTCCACGTTATTTCAACCCGTCCGGTTGGACCGGCATGGTCTTTAGACATCGGAGAAACATCTTTTGGAACGGGACTCGGCTACCCAAGGGATTATTCTGCCGCAGACTATGTTGAGCGAGTGGACGGTGAGCGCGTGTATTTTGTTAGCAAATTTGGTATCAACTTTGAAGTGCAACATGGGTTAGTTAGTATGGAAGCACTCATTCGGTGTTTTGTATGCATGTCTTTTTCTCGGTCGGTTGTTTAGTTT
>JAYVRQ010000331.1:0-20946 GCA_043776145.1 Chthoniobacteraceae bacterium | reverse complement strand
CATCCATCGCGGCGATGTCGATCGCGGTGGGATCGCCGACGGTGCCGGGAGGAAAGCCGGGGTCCATGATCGCGGGAATGCCGCTCGCAAAGTGGCTCGCCTGATCGCCGTCGCCATGTTCCGCGCCGGTCGCGAAAGTCGCGATGGAAGTCACTCCCGCAGTTACCGAAAAGTAAGGCTTCGGCGCGGGCGGAAAACCCGTCGGCGGCGGCCCGAAGCGCCAGTCATTCACCGCGCCGGTGGGCGGCTGGCTGGGCGCGGCCAGCGAGACGGGATGGTAGCGGAAGAGATCGAGCACCGAAAAAATCGGGAGGCCGGAGAGGTCGGCGGGATTGCCCGGTGCGCCGTCGCCTGCGTAATCCACTTCATCCACGCCGCTGACGAAACCCATGAGATGTCCGAGTTCATGGATGGCGATGCCGGTGAAATCGAAGAGGCCGGCCGTGATGCCGTCGGCGCGGACGTAGTCGAACATCGAGAACTTGGCCGGATTGATCTTGAGAATGCCATCGGCTCCGGGAGCGCCGTCGATCCCGGCGAGGATGCCGAGCGCCTTGAGATTCGCGCGCGGGACGGCGAGCGAGGTGTTCCAAACATCCGAGGCCGGGCCTCCGCTGAGCCGGATTTCCGGCGATGGATGCACGGGCGTCGAAGTGTCCTGCGTGATCGCCTCGATCGTCGGCCCCGGCTGGAGCGACGCGACCGCGCTCGTGTCCGTTGCGGAAAAGGCGTCCGCACCCAGCGCGCTTTTCACGCTGGTGTAAGAGGTGGGCAATCTCACCGAAGACGCCGCCGCGAAGACGGACGAGGGCAGACCGGCATCGAGATCGACGGTGATTTTCACGGTGATCGGATCGGCCAGGGCACCGCTCCACTTCGCGCCGGCGGCGGTCATTCCCGCGCCGATCTTCAGCGCAGTTGGCATGTCCGAACCAAAGAGGGCGACCATGCCCGGCCCGTAGGCGAACTCGAATAACAATTGCGCGCGCACGGACGAAGTGGCCGTGGCGATGAGCAGGGAAACGGCAAAGAGCCGGAGCACCCTGCGAGTGCTGGAGGTGGACTGTTTCATAGAATGAAGGGGGTGAAACTGAACTGGATGTAGTAGCAGCTCTATTTTCATTCGATGCAAGCATCAATTTTTTCGTCGCGCGCGAGGAGGGCCCAAGGAACGGTGGTTTCCCAACCACCGATCCCCACGCCTCGCGCAGCGGCACTTCTCCCCGCGCGAAAGATTGGCCGCTGCGCGGGGCGTGCAGGTCGGCGCTTGGGAAAGACGCCGCTCCTTGTTTGAGCTTCGCATCCGACGCGCGCGCTGGCACGTTCCCGCGCTCATGGACCACGACGCTTCCGCCGATTCACCGCACACCGGATTTCTCGCCTGGTGGCGGCGCACGCCGCTTTACCTGCGGATCATCGGCGGCCTCGTGCTCGGCGTCATCGCCGGGCTCGCTCTCGGGCAAAAGGCGGAGTCCCTCGCGATCCCGAGCAAGCTGATCCTGCAACTCCTCGGAGCCCTCGCCCCCGCGCTCATCCTCGCCGCGATCACGCACGCGCTGATGACGGCGCAGTTTGAAAAAGGCACCGCCGGGCGGCTCATCCGGCTGCTGATTTTGAACACGCTCGTTGCCATCGTCATCGGCCTGCTTGTCGCGAATATTTTGCGGCCCGGCCATTGGTCGGACATCGCGCCGTCCGCACCGGCGGGCGGGCTTCATGGCGAAAGTGGGAAGCCGGGAATGCTCGCGCAATTTCTCGAAAACATCCCGCGCAGCCTGCTCGGCCCGCTCACCGACAACGGCAAAGTCATCGGCGTCATCTTCATCGCGATCGGCTTCGGCATGGCCTTCCGCAAGATGGGCGATCGGCCTGTGGCGAAGTTCAGCGACCTCGTCGGGATCGCCTTCGAGGCGCTCGTCATCGTGCTGCACTGGATCATTGATTTCATCCCGCTCGCCGTCTTCGGCATCGTCGCGAGCATCATCGGCACGCAGGGTTTCGGCGCATTCAAATCGCTCGGCGCATTCGTCGTCGCTGTGCTCTGCGGGCTCACGCTGCAAGCCTGCTACTACCTGCTCCGCATCCGCTTCGGCTCATGGGTGCGGCCCGGCGTGCTCCTGCGAAAAACGAGCGACGCACTGGTGATGGCCTTCTCGACCGACAGCTCCACGGCCACGATGCCGCTCACCTACGAATGCCTGCGCCAGCGCGTCGGCCTGCGCGAAAAATCCGCGAGCCTCGGCGCGCTCGTCGGCTCGAATTTCAACAACGACGGCACCGCGCTCTACGAGGCGATGTCCGCGCTTTTCGTCTCGCAACTCCTCGCGCACCAGGGACTCGGCGCGGCGCTCACGCTCGGCCAGCAGCTCACCGTCGTGCTCACGTCCGTCATCGCATCCGTCGGAGCCGCCGGCATTCCCGAGGCCGGCCTCGTCACGATGACGCTCGTCTTCAACGCCGTCGGCCTGCCCACCGCCTACATCGCGATGCTGCTCCCGATCGACTGGTTCCTCGACCGCTCGCGCACCGTCATCAACGTGATGGGCGACATGAATGTCGCGTGTCTGCTCGATGGGAAAACGCGGGAGTCGGCGGGCGAAGGCAGCGATCCGCAGACCGACGTGAAACAAACCGCGGTCAACGCAGACGGTGCTTGAGTTTGGGACGCGGGTCAGGTGCCGGAGCCCGCTGTTCCGGGGCGAGTTTCCAGCCCGGCATCTTCGCCACCCATTCGTCGGCCACTTCCGCGCTGCTCTCGATGAGCAGCATGCGCGGCAATTCGCCAATGATCTGCACGCGGTCGTCGCGACGCAAATCCTCCGGCACGACCGTCTGCGGGTCGGCGTTGGCGGGACGATGCAGTGTATAGCGTGGCACGAGCCCAGACTAGCGGGGAAGTCCCTTGCCTTCCAGTTCGAGTTTGAAACCGAGCGTCCCGGCGCGCCCGAAGAGCAGCTTCTTGATCGCATCGGCGCGATCGGAAGTGGGTGCCATTCGCAAGACCTCCGGCGTCTGCGCGAGCAGCCGCGCGACGACGCCGGTGACGGCGGGACAGGCCATCGAAGTCCCGCTCATTGGCGCGTAGCCACCCGGCACGGTGGAGACAACACCCACTCCCGCGCCGGCCACATCGAGTTCGGTGCCGATATTGGAGAAAGCCGCGACGAAGTTTTTCGGATCGTTGCCGTAGGGTGCCATGACGTCGCCGCTTTCGCTCGCCGCCGCCGGGAAGGTTCCCTTGCGCCCGATCGCGGAAACCGCGACGACGAGATCATCAAACGCCGGATAATTCACCGCCTGTCTTCCGCCATTGCCGGCAGCGGCGATGACGAGCACACCTTTGCTGTAGGCTTCGCGGATGGCTTCCTGCACGGCTACATCCACTTTGGGAAGGCCGGTGTTTTTATCGGGATTAAAACCGAGGCTCATGTTCAGCAAATGGCATCCGTCTTCGATTCCCCGCTGGATGGCTTTGACGATGGCGAAGCTCGATCCCGACGATGCCGTCAGACCAAAGACACGGTAGGAATAAAGGGTCACGCCCGGCGCGATGCCGCGCATTCCCGCTGGAGCCTGGCCGCGTCCCGCGATGATCCCGGCGACATGGGTGCCATGCGCGCCGCTCGGTCCCCAGTCGGTTTCGGGCTCTCCCGGAACGCAACCAAGACCGCCCTTCACCACGAGATCCTGATGCTTGAGCGCGATGCCGGAATCGATCACGCCGACCTTTACTCCTTTTCCCGCATTCGCCCCGCCGAGGTCGTGGAAATGCCGCAGCGAATCGACGGTCGCAAGATCAAGCGGCTCGAGTTCCACGCGCAACTTTCCCTTCGTACTCACACCCAATGCGAGATGGCTCCACAAGCCCGGCAACTCATGCTGCACATAGAGTCGCTCATAGGTCTTGGCCTTGCCCGGAACACTGAGCGTGACAGTGCCATTGGCCTTGGTCGTGCCATCGTCCCCGACGCGCCCGGCGAAGTCGGTGAAGCCAATCACCTCCACACCGCCGAGCAGCGTTTTCGTGTCCGCGCGGACGACCTCGACGACGAGCTTTCGCGGAAGGCCTGCTCCGATGCCCAGCGCGGCAGCCGCTTTGGCGCGCAGGCTTGGTAGAAAACGCGCGGGGCTGTAGAACACCTCCGGCACCACACGCAGACCCGGCTGTTCATACCGCATCGCCGCCGCCATCTCCGGGGTCGCGCTGATGAGTTTTACTCCATCTTCATTCAGCGAAGCGACCAGCTTGAAGGCCGCCGCCGTCGCGCTCCGGGGCGTGGCTTTCGCCTTCCGGCCCGCCGCCCCTTTTGCTCCGGCGTTGACGGTCACTTGCAATCGCGTGCGAAGCGTTGTCGCGTTCTGCGGAACGGTGAACCGGGTGAGAAAGTCGCGCGCTGCAGCACTGGAATTTTCCGCCGTAGCCTGAAGGCCGCGAGTCGGAAGGATGAGATAGCGTTGTGGTTTGCTCATAATAGGTGGGGCTTGGGACAGTTATTGGCTCGTCGCACCGACGGAGTGCGGATTTGGAAAGCAACGTTTCCTACTCGCACACCGCCGACACGGTAAAAGCTCCATGAGGATTCGACTGGCCGTTGCTGGCAACTGCATGCTGTGCACAATTCGTGACGACCAAGACCAAGTGGTTGCAGGTAGTTTCGTCAACGACGGCAGGCAGGTCATGGACAAGCTGATATCCATGGGTTCCGGATTCGCGGCGAAGTTTGATTTTCTTTGGACCACAAGCCAGGGAGCCAACTTGGGCTATAGCGATTTCGGCCTTGAGATCGAGACCGTCTGAATTTGGGACATCGATCGTCACCTGCATTTGGGTGGTGGTTTTGCGCGATGGGAAGAAACGAAAGTATCGGCAGGCGAGAGGGGGTAGATTCTCCGGGCCGTGGTGCAACAGTGCTCCGGGCGGGGCGGTCCAACTCCGCGTGACCCCACGCCCGCCAGGGTAACGACTGACCACCGAAGGCTCATGGCTGTGCAATGACTTATCCCAATGAAAATAGCTATCCATGCAATAACCGGAGGCAAACACATCGTCCACCGCTTGGGCTGAGGAGCAAAAAGATTCGGCGTGTTTGCTCAACGCCTCCTTGAGCGCCGTGAGCGCCGTATGCGCGAGGACGGCGGAATCGTCTTTGCTCTTCCACACGGTCGCCGATTTCTCCCATACCCGGAAGGCAAAGTTCGCCACGCCATACCTCTTCTCCATGCGCTTCTCCAGATAGCGCACGAAAAAAACCGACTGGTAAACCGCCTCCGGCGCATCCAACGAAACCTCCGGATGATCGAGCCACGGAATGCTATATCGCAACCAATCCGGATTTCCCGGCAGGAGCCTGGCCTCATCGGCCACAGCCATCCCTTCGGTCAGCCACAGCCACTCCCAGACGAGGGCGCTGCTTTCTCCCTTGTGATTTCCCGGCTGGAAACGGCGAAGCGGCAGTTGGCGCATGTTGAAAACGTGGGAAAGTTCATGCACCGCCGCCGCCGCGGCCTGATTGCGCTCTGCAGTCCGGGTCGGCTCGATATTCCTCACGGGCAAAACGATGGCGGGGACGCAGCGTTTCCGCTTCGGAAAAATCTGCGACCAACTACAGGGTGCCCCGCAGCTTTTCCCACCGCTGGCGGCATACGGATCCGCGGCGATGAGATACACGGGGATCTTATCCTTCATCGGACCCAGCGCCGTCTCAGGAGCGGGTCGGCCGTCCGCGATGAATCGCTCGTAAGCCTTTTCGAGATGCTTTTTGTAAAAATCGACGAACGTCTCCCTGCGCACCCCGTGAAGGGTGTGCCGGGCATGGGGAAAGGGGGAACTTTCGTCACACGGGTTGCGGTCAATGCCGAAAAAGATGAAATGGGGGGACTTATCAATTCGCGGCAGTCGCGGGCACCAGGCTTGCCAGTCCTGTAAAATCTTGCCGCTCATGTGGGTGACTCGTCCGAGTCTTCGTCATCCTCCTCAATGTCCTCTTCAGCCACCCCGAGGTAAGGCACTCCATCAATCATCGCGAAACCGAAAGTGGATTTCAGTTGGTCTTGAAAAGCCTGGCGGAGGAACTGCCAGTGCTGCGCCGCATCGACGCAAAATTCGGCGACTGCCAAACTGCGCCCGCTATCGCTTCGCGCAGGAGTCATTCCCCGAGACTGCCATTCGCTGGAAGGACTGTCCGCTGACAGGGACAATGCTTCAAACCGGCGGCGAATACGGCGTGAGTGAATGGCGCAGATCATGGCTCGAATGACTGTTTGCGTCCAATCGCCTTCTTTCGGAACAAAGGTAGGGTAGTCTTGCGACAGCTCGGCATGGGTTTCTTGGAACCGGCGAATATCTGCGTCGTCCTTGTGGGCGCTGACTTGAATGATGAAAGTTGCGGGAGAAAGATCCCGGATTTCGTTGCGGATGGAAAAATCCGATACCGTCGCCTGCCCGACCCGCTCCGGAGGTAATCGAAAATCGAGAATGGCGAAATCATAGGTGACTCCCGCGCGCCGTGCCTTAGCCAGAAGCTGACTGCCGCCGGCCACGGTGGGGGCGCAATCCACGATGACTCCGGGGAAAGCGCGCTCCAAATCGCGGCTTGATGCGAGTGCCGTGGGTTCGTCGTCTTCGACGATGAGAACCCGGAGGTTTTTTAGACAGGTATCGTTCATATGAAATTGCCGGATTCTGGGATTTGAATTGCGAAGGTTGCACCGGAATGCTCGTTGTTGACGACGTGGACGCCGCCTCCATGCGCTTCGGCGACCCGCCAGACGAAATTCAAGCCCAGTCCTGTGCCAGGTTTGCCGTGGGGGCGATCAGTATAGAAGGCTTCGAATATCTTTAGTTGCTTGTCGAGCGGTACCCCGGGCCCGTTGTCTTGCACCGAAATGACTAGTTTGCGTTGTCCGCCAGAAGTCTCCACCTGCGCGCCGAGCCTCATCTGCAATTCGACGCCCGGCGCGACCATGGCCCGGCTGTTTTCCATCATCTCCTGCAAAAGCGTTTCAATCCGATGCTGATCCAGACTAAACTGAAGATCGCGTGGACACTCGACCGAGAAAGACGCAGGGCTATAGTGGGATGGAGCCGCTTCCGCTGTATTGACGACTCCGGTGAGCAGGGTCCGGACATCCACCATCGAGCGCCGTGGAACGATCTTTGTCAGCATCTCGCGGATTCGACCGACGATTTCGGACGCCCCGTCGATCGCCGGTTGATGGATGGCATTGAGTCGGGCGATTTCTTCATTGCCGGGACTCGCTTCTTCGTAACGGCGGGCAAGGCCGCCCAGCGCCGCGAGCTTGGTCTTGATATTGTGCGCAGCCGTGGCAATCGCTTTTTCTGCAGCCTCCTGAATCCATCGCTGCATGGGTTGAGGGGCTTCGATTAGAGGTCCAAGCAATTCCGCGAAGATGTCCAGAAACTCGCGCTCTTGGGGGGTTAGATCGGGCGGAATGTCGAAAGTGAGCTTACCGATGAAACGATCGCCTGCGAGCAACGGCAGGTCCACCCAGTAGGTGCCGGACTTTTTCCATTCTTTAAGGAATCGGGGAGTCGGAACGGCAAAAACTTCCAATCTCTCTTCCGTCGTGAATCGCTCACCGAGTTTCATGTCGTCGCGCCAGCAAAAGACAGAGGTTTTTTTGCTCTCCAAGCATAGCCACGTCTCCTCGTGAGCCGGGTCGAAACGCGGCATCGTGTAGAAACCTTCATTGAACCGACTTCCATAAGGCTCTTCGAGATCATGGTGTTTGGTGCTCACCAGGAGATTGGGATCGGTCGGGGAGATCAAATAGAGTCGCGCTCGCGTGCAGCGAAGCAGTGGCACGCATTCCACCACCGCCTGAATGACCAATTCCTTTCCGACGGCCCGGTTGGCCACGAACTGGACAGCATTGAGGACGCGTGACAAACCGCTGAGGTCGCGGATGTGAACGGATGCCGCAATTGTGCGGTTATACCGCGCGACGCTGCCCGCCGCGAGTGTCTGTGGAACCCGCCAATCGGCCAGTGGTTCGCACTCGATCGCATCCCGGCGGGGATTCTCGGGGTCGTTCGACTTGTCGTGTGTTTCGATCCGATTGCCGCTTTCCAGGACACCCTTGACGAGTTTTTGAAGGTCTGCATGCACGGCTTTCAAACGAAAAGCGTTCTGCGCCTCGTGCCATCCGGGCTCGATCTCCAACCGCCGTGCTGCTGCCGGATTTGCAAAACGAATCTTCTCGTCGCGATCGAAGATCACCATCGCGTCGTGATCGCGTTCCAGAGTCTGGAGCAGTGCATTGAGCCGTTCACTTTGCAGGACGGCGGCGGCGATCAAGCGACCGAAGTTTTGGAGGTCTTCGATATCATCCTCCGAGGGAAGCAGACCGTCCTCGCGTTCCACATGAATGGTTCCGAAAACCTCTTCCACGGCTCGTCCAGACTTGTCCTTGGTGTCGCTGGCGATGAACATCGGCAAGACGACGAAAGCACCCATGCCGGCTTGATCGCAAAGGGAGGTCTGAATCGGCGGATTCCGCTTCACCCGCCAATCGGGCACCGGGCAGTGCTTGCGGTTGGCGACGACCCACGGCTGGACGTCCTTCTCGGGCTCCGAGAGTAGGAAATGGGTCGCGTCTGCCAAAGTGCAGGTCTCGTCTTTTCGCGAGCAATCGAGGACGCCGTGAATTGCGGAGCGAGCGGCATCGACCAGGGAAAACATGACCCTGGAATAATCCAGCTTCAGGAGCGCCTTGCCAGCCCTCTGCAGGGTCTCGCGTGGATCACGCACGGCGTCGCCAAGGGCGTTCACAATCTCCGCGGCCGTGTCCAAATGTTCGCGCTGCGTTTTGAGCCGCAGCGCCATGCCGTAATTGGCGATCGAGCGATGGTAGGCGATCGCAAATTGATCGATCAGTTCGCGCAGCAACTTGCGCCGTTCCCGCGACGTGCCGAAGGCGGGCCGCGGGCTGGTTACGACGACCGCATCGCGGTGATCGCGGCGGATGGATGGGAGCACGGCCAGCGCGACTTGCGGTTGCAAGTCCGCGGCAACCTCCTGCCAGCCGAGCGGCTCCCGCTTCGTTTGTTCCAACGCCTTTCTAGAAATCGCTTCGGCCTCGACGGAAGGTCGCGGGCCTTCCAACGGCACCCACTCTTCCCGCCACGTCCAAAAGGTCACTTCAGGGAAACCGAGCACCCGCTGGCATCCCCGGACGAAAAGCTCCTTCACTTGTTCCAGCTTTTCGCGTTCCCGTTCGATTAGTTCGCCGTCCGGCGGCGGCGGGTCGTCCTTCCGCGTTGCTTCCGTGTAGAGGACTGCGGCCAGCGCCTTGGCGACCAGGGCAACATGAGGGCGGTCGTCTGTGCCGCACGGCCTCTGCCTGCGGTCGTCAGGCACTTGCTCGTAATAACCCAGTGCCGTCTTCCAATCGCCCTGCACGGCATAGAGATCGCCCATCCGGCAGTGGTCGTAGTAGCTGCGCGCAAATCGCTCAACCATCGGTGAAGCGAAGCGGAGACGCCCCGCTTCGCGCACGGCGAGTCCGGCGAGTTCGAGTTCACTGGGCCCCGGCTGGGATATCGGCGTGGTTCCGCGTTCGAGCAACCGTTGGAGCGCGGCCCACTCGCCGGGCGCGCGTCCGATGATTTGCGCCATGTGATGGAAAACCGTGACGTCGCACTTCTCGAAGGGCGGGATGCCTTTGAGGAATGAGACCCAGCAATCGGTTGTCACCGGCGACGGCCCTGGCGCGCATTCGCAATCGCAAAGCTCCAGCCATACCCAGAGGGTGGCCTTGCCGAGAAAGATGTTTCCTCCCGTCGCTTGACAAAGCGCACGCAGGGCCGCGCCGGGATCGGCAAAGGCCACTTGGACAAACTCATGACGGCGACCCATGTATTCGCAGAATTTGTCTTCCGCGTAGGCTTGGATGAGGAACTGCTCGGCGCAGTTGAATTCGGAATCGGGCCCCGTGACGAGATCGCGCAAGTTTTCCTCCCCCGTCAGCACGACCGCGAGACGCCGCGCGTTGACCAGCACGCGCATTTCGCGGAGGAACTGTTGCGCCTGATGGTGGGCGAGGCAATCCACATTGCTCGCCAGCAGCACCACACTGCGGTTCTCGTGCTCGCAGAGCCCGCGCACGGACCAGAGAAGTCCGGCATTCCCTGAAGAGTTTGTGAGGTCGTGCTGCGCGGCACGACTCACCGAACGGCTGATCAAGCGACCGATGGTCTCCGTATCGATCAACGGCGGTTCCCGCGGAAATTCGACTTCGATCACGAGCATGGCTGGATCGTTGGCCAGCGCCTTTGCCAGTTGACGCAGCAAATAGCTTTTCCCCAGATCCCGGGCGCCGACGAGGACCGCGCTCTTTCCCGCCTGAAGCAATTGGGTCAGTTCATCGGTGAACCCTTGATCGACCTTGCGAAAGTGAAACGGGGCATCCATGACAACTCAAATGGCGGCGCTGAGACGGCGGCTGCTGGCGTGCGGCACGACCCGCAGCAGGCGGGCGATTTCGCCCGGAAGCATTCCGAGCTTATGGACGAAATCCACCAGGATGGGATTGGCCAGGGTGAACGTGCCGCGGTTCCTCGTGAGGATGTTGCAAATCCAAAGGTCGTAACAGATGTCGATCGTTTTTTGCGCGGAAAGCGCGACGCCTTCCTTCTCGGCCAGTTGTTGCAGCCGACCCACCGTTACCACTCCGCAGCCGCTGCGGAGCAAGAGGAGCGCGATGAGTCGCGTCAGGTCATCCTGCAAGGAATCCAGCGGCAGATTGCCGTAAAGGGTCGGGGTGAACTCCTCACACACCCGTCGAAAATGATCGAGTGTGATGATGTCCGTGGTTTCCGAGAGCGCGATTTCGACGAGTTGTTTGGCGCAGGCCTGGATGAGGTGCGGCATGCGGCGGGTGAGTTCGCAGACGGCGTCGCGCAACCCGGTGGGATCGGCCACGACAAAGCCCGCATCGGCGAGCGGTTCCAGGAGCAGCCTTTCCGCGGAAGCACCATCGAGGGGGTCCGGCTGGAGAAATTCCAGCCTGGCGGCAAGCGGCGTATCTTTGGACCGCATCATTTTGTGCAGCACCCCCTTGCCGCAAAGGATCACGCGGCAATATCCCTCCTTCACGGCCTCGGCGAGATTTTGAAAAGCGGCGTTATGGCAAACCAGATCGACCTCATCGAACAATAATTCGGCGGGTTGGCGGCCATCGTGGGAGTGCCATTTGAGAAAGCGCAGCAGGGACTCCTGAGTTACACGATTGGCCATCGAGTTTGCGGAAAGATCCATCGCGATCTGGCGGGCAAACGAATCCGCACCGAGGCGCGTGTAGGCATAGCAGTCGATCAACTTCAATCGCCGGCATCGCTCGTCCCGCCTCTTTTTCAGTTCATAGACATATTGCCTGAGCAGCGACGATTTGCCGATGCGGCCCGGACCGGCGACGGCAAAGTTGGTGGTTTCCTCATGGTGAAAACGGTCGATAAAGTCCCGTCGGCCAAAGAACATATTGGGCAGCACGGGGTGGGTGATGTCATAGGGCAACAACGTGCGTCGGGGAATCTGCGCACGCAGATGCTGCTTCAGTTGTTCCAGCGAGTGCGGGTGCGTGAGCATCGCTTCGATTTCGCCGTTGCAGAGAAAGACACAGCGCTGGGAAACCATGCTGGTCCGCGCGGCTTCCGCCAGTGACGGCGTTGCCGCCAGCACCAGGCCGAGCCGACCCGCGCCACCGAGCTTTTCCCAAAACGCAGGCACCTCGCGCGCCATATCCGCACCGTTCCCCAGCACGAGGCAGCCCACTTCGGAAGCGCCCTGGAGTCGAACGTGATTGAGTTCCAGCACCGTGCGCCAGGCGGAACGCCCGGTCCACTCACCGTCGGCCGTCGCGTGCCAGCGAGCGCAGAGACGCGCCAGCAATTCACGCGGGATTTCCGGGCAATTTTCGCTCCAGCCATCCGCGAGGCGGCGGCACAGGTCGGCGGGGTTTAACTCTTTTACGGTCATGGCGTGCCTATTTCCCCTCTCCCGCAAAACCAGCGGCAAGTGTCGCGCTCGCCCCGCGCAGCCTTTCGCGGCGGGCGGCGGAGTAAGACTCCTCGCACGCCCGCAGCAGCGGCTCGACTTTCGACACTGCGGGCCGGGCCGCGCGCTGCATGTACGCCGGGACCAATTCCGCCGCCAAAGCGGCGCTGCCCGGCGTGCGCCGTCCCAGCGCGAAGCCAAGACGCAACCGCAGTTCCGTCTCCGGCAGACCCATCCCCACGAGTTGCGCCAGCCGGGCGAGCCCCCAGGCACTGGCGGCATCCGGCTCATCGGGGCGCGTGATTTTTAAGAAGCCGAAGACTTCCTCAATTTTCACCCCGGCCAGTTGAGCGAGGGTGCAAAAATGCTCGCGGAGCGAACCGAGCGCACCGGCCAGTTTCGGTCGTTCGCGACCCATGCGCGCGATCTCGATCGCACGCACCGCCGCGGCTTGGCAACGCTCCGCAAACGCCTCCGATGGCTGATCCAGCACTGCATCGGTGCAGACAAAATAAGTGTCCAGCGACTCATCGAGCCAGACAGGTTCATGGAGACGATTTTGATTATTCATAGTGAGTCGGATGCGGTTCGAGGTGTCGGCGAATGTTGGGAGCGGCGGCACAACGCTCGATTCTCTCTTTCATGCGCGGGTCGTTGCGCAGGCTTCCTTCGAGCAGCTTCCTGATGCGCGAATAGCGTGTGCGCACGGCACCGCTTTCCATGCCCAGTTCCCGGGCGATGTCCTTAAACTCGAGCGGTTCGCGGCAATGGCGCAGCCGCACGATCAACTGATCCCGGGCGTTCAGCCTCCCCACCGCGCCGGTGACCGCCCGGCGCACGGTCGCATCCAGCGGGCTTGGACGATCGCCATTAGAAAAGCCATCCAGGTGATCGTGGGATTCATCGCGAACCGATTTCGCGCGCTTCCGGTGCTCGTCGATTAGCAAATGGAGAAAAAGGGTGTGCGCCCAGGCCGCGAAATTCCCACCGCGAAATTTCGGCAGGCGAAGCCACGTCTCGGTCACACACGTCACTGCCTGCTCCTCCGCGTGGGACACCGAAAGACCTTTTCCCAGAAAAAACCGCCGGGCCATGGAGCCGAGAGCCAGCGCCAGACTCTTCACCGCTTCGCGATCCCCCGCCTGCACCGCACCGAGCAGTGCGCTCCAATCGTTCCAAGGTTCTGGTGCTTCGGATGGCATGTTTCTATGCGATATAACGGAGGCGTGTTACGCCATTCAAATTCACGCTGAGACGCATGACGAAAAATTTGTGTGGGGCGTTGCCGGAATCCCCACCCTCACAGTAGCCTGCGGAACGATGTATCCCTCAACTCCCTCACTGATGAATCTTCCCGCCCTGCTCGCCTGCGCGCTCATGCTCCTGAGCGGATGCGAAAAACCCACCGCTTCCGCGCCCGGTTCGCCGCCCTCGGACGCGAAGGCGAAAGGTGCGATCGGCGTGTCGCTGCTCACGCTCGACAATCCGTTTTTCAAAGTGATCGGCGACAACATCACCTTGGAGGGAAAGAAGCGCGGCTACGATGCGATCGTCGTCAGCGGCGACAAGGACGTGGCGAAGCAGAGCAATCAGATCAAAGATTTCATCGTGAAAAAGGTGAGCGCGATCGTGCTGAGCCCGTGCGATTCCAAGTCGATCATTCCCGTGATCCAGGAGGCGAACGCCGCGGGCATTCCCGTTTTCACCGTCGATATTCCGTGCAACGAACCCGGCGTGAAAATCGTGACGCAGGTGGCGACGGATAATTACGCCGGTGGCAAGGAAGCGGGGCAGGCGATGATCGAGGCGCTCGGCGAAGCGGGTGGAAAAATCGCGGTGCTCCATTTCAAACAGGCCGAGTCGTGCATCCTGCGCGTGAAGGGATTTCGCGAAGTCATCGACGCGCACAACGCGGGCGGGAAGGCGAAGATCGACATCGTGACCGAACTCGAAGGCGGCGGCGCGAAAGACGTGGGCTACAAGGCCGCCGAGGACGCGTTCCAGGCGCATCCCGACATCCGCGGCATCTTTGCGATCAACGACCCGACGGCACTCGGCGCGCGCGGCGCGGTGGAAAAGGCGGACAAGACGCAGCAGGTTTTCATCATCGGCTTCGACGGCCAGCCGGAAGGGAAGCAGGCGATCAAGGACGGGAAGATTTACGCGGACCCGATCCAGTTCCCCGACAAGATGGGCGTGCAGATCGTGGATGCGATCGTGCGGCACTCGAAAGGCGAAACGCTTCCGCCGCAGATGCTCATCCCCACGAAGCTCTACAAGAAGGCGGACGCGGAGAAGGATCCGGAATTGAAGTAAGCCGCCACCATTGCGTGAGCGAACAAGCCTTACTCCGCCCTCGTTCCCAAACTCCGTTTGGGAATGCCATTGCGGGTGAAACTCTGTTTCGCGTGGAGGGGGTGTCTGCGGGCGTGCGCCGCTCCCACCCGCGGACACCCCCGCCTGGAAAACAGAGTTTCCCTCCCAAGGTCGTTCCCAAACGGAGTTTGGGAACGAGGGCGTTTTCAGGATGAGCGCACCCTTGCTGGAGATGCGCGGGATCGTGAAATCGTTCCCCGGCGTGAAGGCGTTGCGCGGCGTGAGCCTGTCGCTGCGCGCGGGCGAAGTGCTGGCGCTGCTCGGCGAAAATGGCGCGGGGAAAAGCACGCTGATGAAAGTGCTCGGCGGCGCGCATCGCGCGGACGAGGGCGAGCTGCGGATCGACGGAAACGTGACCGCGTTTCACTCGCCGCACGATTCGCGGCAGGCGGGCATCGCGGTGATCTATCAGGAGTTCAATCTCATCCCCGGCCTCACCGCGTGCGAAAACATTTTCCTCGGCCAGGAAGTGACGCGCGCGGGATTCGTCGCGCAAAAAGAGGAGCGGCGGCGCGCGGCGGAATTGTTCAAACGGCTCGGCGTCGAGATCGACCTCGATGCCCCGTGCCGGCGGCTGACGACCGCGCAGCAGCAGCTCGTGGAAATCGCGAAGGCGCTCGCTTTCGAGGCGCGCGTGATCGTGATGGATGAGCCGAGCGCGGCGCTCACCGCGCATGAAGTCGCGCGCCTGTTCGAGATCATCCGCGATCTGAAAAAGGCGGGCATCGGTGTGATCTACATCAGCCATCGCCTCGACGAAATTTTCACCATCGCCGATCGCGTCACCTTCCTGCGCGATGGCGCGAACGTCGGGGAAAAGCCCATCGGGGAACTCACGCGCAACGCGATGATCGAGATGATGGTCGGGCGCGAGTTGAAGGATGAGTTTCCAAAACGCACCTCCGAGATCGGTGCCGCGCGGCTGGAAGTGCGCGGACTGCACGCGGGCCGCGCGGTGCGCGATGTTTCCTTCGCCGTGCGGCGCGGCGAAATCCTCGCGCTCACCGGACTCGTCGGCGCGGGGCGCACGGAAACGGTGCGGCTCATCTTCGGCGCGGACGCGCGCGAGGCGGGCGAAATCCGGCTCGATGGGAACACGCTTGCCATCCGCAGTCCCCGCGAGGCCATCGCCGCGGGGATCGGCCTTTTGACCGAAGACCGCAAACTGCAAGGCTTGGTGCTCGGACATTCCGTGCGCGAAAATTTCGGCCTGCCGAATCTCGACCGGCTCTCGCAGCGCGGCTTCGTGCAGGCGGGCCGCGAGCGCGCGGAGTTCGGCCGCTTCGTGGACACGCTGAAAATCAAAGTGCCGCATCAGGAACAGCGCGCGGGCAATCTTTCCGGCGGCAACCAGCAGAAAGTCGTGCTCGCGAAATGGCTCGCGCGGAATTGCGACGTGCTGATTTTTGACGAACCCACGCGCGGCATCGACGTGGGCGCGAAATACGAAATCTACCTGCTGATGAACGAACTCGCCGCGCAGGGCAAAGCCATCGTGATGATTAGCTCCGAGCTGCCCGAAGTCCTCGGCATGGCCGACCGCATCCTCGTCATGCACGAAGGCCGCGTGACCGGCGAACTCGCCGACGCCCGGCGCGCGACGCAGGAGCAAATCATGCAGCTCGCCGTCGCTTAGAACCACTTATGGACACTTACCGGCACTAATGAGGAAATGAGTTCGGCACTCTTTCCGCCAAGCTCTGCATTAGTGCCGGTAAGTGTCCATAAGTGGCTAAACCCAATGCAGCTCCTGATTAAATAGATGAAGTCCTCGCTCACCCGATTCCTTTCCGACTACGGCATGATCTTCGTGCTGCTGCTGCTCTGCGCGTTCTTCAGCGTGGTGACTTACAGCGAGCAATCGCCGACTGGCGAAAAGGCGGCGCAGCAAGTTGGCGCGGCCATCGGGAAGCAGTTTGGAAAGACGGCCCGCGTGCTCATCGCCGCGCGTGATCAGCCGGACGACGCGATCTTCGCCGCAAAACTGGAGCGCGAACTCGGCGCGCAGGTCGTCGCGGTGGTGAAAGGCGAGCCGAAGGACGCGCGCGAGGCGTTGCAAAAAATCGCCGCGTCCGGCGGAAAGCTCGACGCCATCGCGGGCACGCAATCCACCGGCGCGTGGCTCGTCTTCTCGGATTTGAAAACGGATTTTCCCGCGCTCGGCGAGCCGCGCATCGTGACGCCGCAGAGCTATCGCTGGCCGAATTTTCTCAAGTCCGAAAACCTGCTGAACATCGCGAATCAAATCGCCGTCATCGCCATCGTCGCGATCGGCATGACGATGGTCATCATCACCGGCGGCATCGACTTGTCCGTCGGCAGCCTGCTCGCACTTTCGGCGGTGCTCGCGGCGAAATTCATCCGCGATTTTGCCGGAGGCGTGCAGGCTTCATTCATGGGGATGCTGCTCGCCTGCCTCGCCGCCATCCTGCTCTGCGGGCTCACCGGCGCGTTTTCCGGCACGATGATTACGCGCTTCGGCATCCCGCCGTTCATCGTCACGCTCGCGATGATGCTCGTCGGCAGCGGCCTCGCCTACATTCTCGCGAAAGGCCAGTCCATTTACCAAATCCCCGACTCATTCGTGTGGCTCGGACGCGGCGCGAATTTGTTCAGCCTGCCGAATGCCGTCGTGCTCATGCTCGTGCTCTACGCGCTCGCGCATGTGCTCATGTCGCGGATGAAACTCGGCCGCTACCTTTACGCCGTCGGCGGAAATCGCGAAGCCGCGCGGCTCTCCGGCGTGCCCGTGCAGCGCGTGCTCCTTTTCGCCTACATCGCGAGCGCGCTGCTCGCGGGACTCGGCGGCGTCATCATGGCCTCGCAACTCAAGAGCGGCTCGGCGACTTACGGCAACATGTATGAACTCTACGTCATCGCCGCCGTGGTCGTCGGCGGCACGAGCCTCAGCGGCGGCGAAGGCAAAATGCTCGGCACCCTCACCGGCGCATTCACGATCGCCGTGATCCAAAACGGCATGAACCTGACCAACGTCGAGAGCTACACGCAAAAAGTCGTGCTCGGCCTCGTCATCCTCGGCGCGGTGCTGCTCGATAAAATCCGGCATCGGCAGTGAAGCGGCGATGAATCTGAATTCCTAAATGCTCTATCTCGTCGCCACACCCATCGGAAATCTCGGCGACATCACGCTCCGCGCGCTGGAGGTTTTGAAATCGGTCGATCTCATCGCCTGCGAAGACACCCGGCACAGCGGGCATCTGCTCGCGCATTTTGAAATCAAGAAACCGCTCGTCAGCTATCACGAGCACAACGAAGCGCGCCGCACCGCCGAACTCATCGAGGAACTTGCCGCCGGAAAAAACATCGCCGTCATCACCGACGCCGGCCTGCCTGGAATCAGCGATCCCGGCCATCGGCTGCTGCGTGCCTGCATCGAGCGCGGGCTGCCCTACACCATCCTGCCCGGCCCGAGCGCGGTGCTCACCGCGCTCATCGGCAGCGGCTTTCCGGCGGACGCATTTTTTTACGGCGGCTTCCTGCCGGTGAAAAGCGGCGGGCGCGAACGCGATCTCCTCGCCGCCGCGGATCGCGATGTGACGAGCGTCTTCTTCGAGTCGCCGCACCGCCTGCTGAAAACGCTGGAAGTCTGCGCCAAACATTTTCCCGACCGACCGCTCTGCGTCGCGCGCGAACTCACGAAGACCTTCGAGGAATTCCGCATCGGCGCCGCACCGGACCTGCTCGCGCACTATTCCGCGAAGGCGGTGAAAGGCGAGATCGTCTTCCTCGTGCGCGGGGCAGAATAGCCGGCGCTCAATGACAACGCATGTCGATTCCCGACTACCAAACCCTAATGTTGCCGGTCCTGCGCTTCGTTGGCGCAAGCGGCAAGGAACCCGTGCTCAAGCGCGATCTCTTCGGTGTGGTGGCGAAAGAGTGCAAACTAAGCGACGAGGATCTTCGGGAAATGTTGCCGAGCGGAACTACGACCACCTTCATCAACCGCGTTTCATGGGCCTGCACTTATATGAAAAAGGCGGGCCTGCTTTCTTCTCCCAAGCGCGGATATGTGGAGATCACGCGGCGCGGTATCGAGGCTTTGGCGACGAAGCCCGCGAGTATCAATGCCGCATTTCTCAAGCAGTATCCGGAATTCAGGGCGTTTCAGACCAAGACCAAAAACTCTGTGCCAGAATTGCCAGCCAGCGTCCAAGAACTTGCATTCGGAAAGACACCGCAAGAAGCGATGGAGAGCGGGTATCAAACCCTGCGCGCGGAACTCGCGGCTGATTTGCTTCAGCGAGCCAAGGAATGCACGCCCGCGTTCTTCGAGCGTCTCGTCGTCGAGTTGCTGGTGAAGATGGGTTACGGCGGCTCGCGCGCGGATGCCGGAAAAGCATTGGGCAAGTCCGGCGACGGTGGGATCGACGGCATCATTAAAGAGGATCGCCTCGGACTGGATTTCATTTTCATCCAGGCGAAGCGATGGACGGACAAGGCCGTTAGCCGGCCAGATGTGCAGCAGTTTGCCGGGGCGCTTGCCGGACATGGCGCGGGCAAGGGCATCTTTCTCACGACCTCCTATTTCACGAAAGAGGCGACCGACTATGCCGCCGGGCTGCGCAACACGAAGATCGTGCTAATCGACGGCGATGAACTAGCGGAGTTGATGATCGACCACGGCATCGGTGTCGCGACGGCGGCGACCTATGAAGTGAAGCGCATCGACTCCGATTACTTTGCGGAGGGCGAGTAAGATGAGCGATTGTTCTGCGTCAGCTTTTGAAACCGACGGCATTATGCCGCCGGAGTAGTATCCTCCAAATTTTTAATCCCATGTCATTGATACCTTGTCCTGATTTCATCGCCGGTGAATGGCGCTCCCCTGCGGGCGGCACGCCGGTTTTTAATCCCTCCACTGGAGAGGTGATCGCTGAGTGTCCCGCGGGCGGCGCGGAGGAAGTGAACGCCGCGGTCGAGGCGGCGGCGGCGGCTTTCCCGGCGTGGCGCGATACTCCGGTGGTGGAGCGGGCGCGGGTGATGTTTCGCTACCGGCAACTCGTGGAGGAAAACTTCGACCGGCTGTGCGCGTGCGTTTCGCGCGAGCATGGGAAGACGCTCGCGGAAGCCCGTGGCAGCTTGTTTCGCGGGCTGGAGAATATCGAGTATGCGTGCGGCGCGCCGACTCTGCTGATGGGCGACACGCTGGAAAATCTGGCGCGCGGCGTGGACTGCGAGACGGTGCTCCAGCCGCTCGGCGTTTGCGCGGGCATCACGCCGTTCAACTTTCCCGCGATGGTGCCGCTGTGGATGTTCCCGCTCGCGCTCGTTTGCGGAAATACCTTCGTGCTCAAGCCAAGCGAGAAGGTGCCACTCACTGCTGTTGCGCTCGTCGAGTTGCTGGAAAAAGCGGGGCTGCCGCCCGGCGTGCTGAATCTCGTCCACGGCGGGCGCGAGTGTGTGGATGCGCTGCTCACGCATCCGAAAGTGCGCGCGATTTCGTTCGTCGGATCGACGCCGATCGCGCGCTACATTTACGAAACGGGGACGCGGAACGGGAAGCGCGTACAGGCGAATGGCGGCGCGAAAAACTACATCGTGGTGATGCCCGACGCGGACGTGGCGAAGACCGTCGAGAGCCTTTCCACCGCGGCCTTCGGCTGCGCCGGCGAACGCTGCATGGCCGGCTCCACCGCGCTCACCGTCGGTGCCGCCGCCGAGCGGCTGCTCCCCTCGCTCGTCGAAGCCGCGCGCGCCATTCGCGTCGGCCCGACCGATCGCGCCGCGCAGCCGGACATGGGCCCCGTCATCACCGCGCCGCATCGCGACCGCGTGCTTAGTCTCGTCGCGAGCGGCGAGAGCGAAGGCGCGCGCATCATCGCCGATGGGCGCAGCGTGCGCGTGCCCGAAGCGCCCGGCGGTTTCTACGTCGGCGCGACCATCGTGGATCAAGTGCTGCCAACGATGACGATTGCGCGAGAGGAAGTTTTCGGCCCCGTCTTGAACGTGATGCGGATGGACGACCTCGACGCCGCCATCGCGCAGGCCAACGCCTCCGCCTTCGGAAACGGCGCGGCCATTTTCACCAACTCGGGAAAAGCCGCGCGCGAATTCAAGCACCGCGTGAAAGCCGGCATGGTCGGCATCAACGTCGGCGTCCCCGCGACGATGGCGATGTTCCCCTTCACCGGCTGGGACGAATCGTTCTTCGGCGACCTCCACATCCAGGGCCGCGAAGCCGTGCAATTTTACACGCAGCAAAAAGTCGTGAGCACGCGCTGGTTCGGCGAGGGCGTGGGGGATGTTTGGAAAAAGTAGCGGGGCGTTGCCGCACCTTGCGAAATTTCCGACACGGATCTCGCCGAGTTGCATCCACGCATCGGCTCCCGGCGCAATACGGTGTGAAATGTCTCACGCCCTGGTCATAAAAGGTTTCCTCAGGAGTGGTGTTTTGAGGTTGCCCGCCGGGGTGTGAATTCGTAGGGAAACTTCGCTATGGCTATCTGGAAATATCGCACCCGTTCTCGTTCGGAATGCGCGGGAAAGTGGCGCGCTCTCGTTACCATCACCGCCCTCGTGGCGCTCTGCTGCCTGC
>JAYVRQ010000330.1:0-5529 GCA_043776145.1 Chthoniobacteraceae bacterium | reverse complement strand
GATCGCTACCTTGGAGATCCTTATGTGGTCACTAATGCGAGCGGGAGCGGACTCCCCTCCAGCACCACCACTCTCACAGTCACTCGCTCCACCGCAGCACTCGCATTGCCTCCGATCCCGGCTCCCGGAGACGCGCTCTTGATTAGCAATCCGAGCGGAAACGTCCGCGCAGTGATCGCCACCTGCACGCCCGGCACCGTGGACGCAAGCCTGCAACGGCAGCCGATCACCGTTACTCTGACAGCGGCTTTAGGAACAACCATCGGCTGGACATCCCCCGAGGTCCGAACCGCCACACTTGTTCACCGCGAGGCATTCGTCGTGGTGCCTGTAGGGAGTCTATCTGAATTCCGCTTTTATCAAAACTTTGAACCCGTGCCTTCGATGTCCAATCCGGCAAACTATGCACTCATCTCGAATCAGCTCAGCTCATTAACCGGCGAGACCACACCATTCTCGATTGATACACTCGGAAACGACAGAATCGTGCGGGCCAGCCTTTTCGCACGCTCAACGGAGTTCAGCACATATCTCACCAACAAGCAGGCCTATAACTTTAATACATTTGTCCGCCTAAACACGGTGCTCGCCTCCCGCCTTCGTCCGCAGAATTAACCAACAATCCAACCGCAATGTACTCGTCTCACACACCCCAACCGGACGCCTGCCCCCGCATTCGCCCCCTCGCATTTCGCCTGAACCCGCCGGCACTCCAGCGCGGAAGCACGCTTGTCGCCTCCCTAATCGTCGTTGCAGTGGTCACAGCGCTTGTCGGCGTCACCTTCGTCGCGACGAACGCCGAAAGCCGCATGGGAAACCGGGCAACCGGCTACATCGGCACGCAGCGTGCAGCAGAAGCTGCGGTGGAATACGGCTTTGGCGTCTGGAAACAACGGATCTATCAGGCAAACGGCGCGATTAATACTGCTACCGCGAACAGCAACATCAGCGCGCCGATCATGGATGGATACCAGTATGAGACTGTATCCAACAACGGGCCGCTGGCAGTGACCGCAACAGACGCCTACGGCGCACCGTCCACCACAGCGTCGCCAACCGTGGTGAATCTCTCGAACTACCCAGGCTGGCGGGGATATTCATACGGCTATCTGGTGAGTGCAAAAGTCAAGTCCGTGGGGACTCTTGGCAGTGCCCAGACTGCGGGGGTCAAGCGACGTTTTCAGTATGTGGAAGTCCCAATGTTCCAGATGATGTATTTCTTTCAGGACAGTCTGGAATTCTACAAGCCAGCCAACATGATCATCGGCGGGCTCGTGCATACCAACGCAAACTTCTACGCAAGCTGTGCAGCAGCGGGCGTGCTCACCTTTACGGGCAATTGCTCCTATGCAGGCAGCTACATCACAAACTCAGCGCCACCGGGAGCATCCGGATGGAGTCCTTGGTCCAGTGATGTTGCACCCACTTATCCGAACGGGGCCTCCACTCAGGTGACTCAGGTCGCCACGGCACAGCCCATGGGCGTGACCATGAGCAATTCATTTAACACCGCAGACACCAACCCCAACAACGATGGCTACCGTGAAATCATCGAGCAACCCGACGCGGGATTCACAGACCCACCGGAAATTGCGGCCAGAAGGATGTCCAATACAGCCGGTATTGTGCTGGCTATCAATGGAACCACAGCCACAGTAACCGCACAGAACGGAACCACAGCCACGGTCGCGCAACTGAATGCAATCAAGAGCGCTTTCACGGGAAAGACGACTCTTTATGATCAGCGTGAAGGCAAGACCGCCGATGTGGCAAACATTGATGTCTCCACATTGACTCCGGCACTGAACGCGATCAGCTCCTCCGGGTTCAACGGGGTGATCTACGTTGTGGATAACACTCCAGTCACGACGTCTGGATCCAGCCCTTCGCCGAATCCAAAAACGATCCGCCTCAAGAATGGCGGCGTGCTCCCGGACAACGGGCTGACGATTGCCAGCCAAAACCCGGTCTATGTTCAGGGTGACTACAATACTGGAACCAGCTCAACCGTGCCGTCCACCAACGTGCCGGCCAACTCCACCGGAAACCCGACCAACACTGACAGTCCCACCGTCCCCGGCTATACACGGAAGGCTTCAGCGATTCTCGGAGACGCCGTAATGTTTCTGTCTAACAGTTGGAATGATTCAAATTCTTCTCTGGCAGTCGCAGCACGAGACGCGAGCAACACCACCTATAATACGGCCATCATGGCGGGCTTCATGCCATCGGGCTACACGCCGACATCCGGTGCGGCGTACGGGTATTCTGGCGGAGGAAACAATTTCCCCCGCTTCCTCGAGAACTGGTCGGGCAATACCTGCACCTACCATGGCTCCATGGTGGAACTCTTCCAAAGCGCCACCTTCACCGGGAAGTGGGACACTGGCAATATCTACGTGCCTCCGGCCCGGCGATGGAACTTCGACACAAACTTTTCCACCAATGCACCTCCGGGGAGCCTCAATGTCGTCGTCTATTCCCGTGGTTCGTGGTCGAAATTCTGATCTCATAAACTAGTCCTATGAAACTATCCATTAGCGTCCTCTTGATTGCCAGTGCGCTGTCCGCCTCAGCGCTGGATCTGACCCCTACGTTCATCAATACCGTCGCGGACGGAATAATCATCCGCCGCCCGTATTTCTCAGACGCGGGCAAGAAATATTCGGTGACGCTGGACATGGAGACTGAACTGACACCCTACGAGGATGGGTCTCTATTCAGGTTCACCAAGTTCAAGCAAGGGGAAATGCGACTCCGTTCGTCTTCGTTTAACCCGGAGACTAAGTTTGGGCCGGATACCTTGGGCCAATACGAGGAGGCCGCGCGTAAGATGCTGCCTCAAATCGCAACAAACGTGACACTCGTGGATCAAGTAAAGAATCCCTGGCCGATCAACGGATGGCAGCGCCATCGCTTTATTTTCAGCTATGCCACGGCAACCGGCGAAGTTCAGGAGAGCATCACCTTTCTGAACATTTTGCCAACACAGCAAGTCGTCGTGCAGGTATATGCATCGGCGAAGGATTTTGCTGACGTTTCCAGCCGTGGTTACGACACCATTCGGCGCTGGCACGAATTGGATCCCAAGACCGCAGTCCGCGGAAACTGATCGGCCCACGGGAATGACTCCCGCCGGCCTGTCAATGGACGGCGTTGCGTGAACTCTGCGGCAGCCCGTGCCAACAGTAGAGGTGCGATCGGCGCGGCCCGGACAAGCGAACAAGCCCACGGCCGAAGCCTACCGGGCTTTTTGCACAAGGCGTTCCCTAAGAAATGTGGAACGGGAAGGGTTTTAGGAAGTACTTGAAGCCGATTCATTTTCCATCCCCAAAGCAGCAGCCCTTCCGGCTATGAAGAAATTTTTCACCCTGACAGCCATCGCCGTTCTTGCGGGTGGAGGCTGGTTTGCAAAGTCACGGGACTGGTTCGGACTTTTTAAGCAAACGGAGACGACTCAGGCATCGGACTTTCCGACGGCGGTGGTGGAGAAGAAGGATATTGATTTTTCCATCCAAGTCAGTGGCGACGTGATGCCGGACACGCAGCTCGATGTGAAGACTGAGGTGGGAGGACGCGTAAAGGCGCGGCATGTGGAGCCGGGCGACACTGTGAAGGCGGGCGATTTGCTGGTTGAAATAGACGACACGGACATCCTCAGCGAAATGGATTCCGCAAAGACGGAGATCGATGGCGCGACTCTCTCGGTGACGAAGTCGGAACGCAATTTCGAGCGGGCGAAGGATCTCTTCGAGAGCAGGCTCATCAGCCAGGAGGCGTTTGATAATCTCTCCTCAGAACTCGACCTCGCTCGCAACAGCCTCACAAAATCCGAGAAACGCATGCAGCTCGTGCAGGATAAGCTGACGAAGACGAAGGTGCTCGCTCCGACGGATGGCACAGTGCTCACCGTCCCGATTGTAGAGGGCCAGGTGGCCATCGCAGCGGCGAGCGTGAACAGCGGGACGACATTGATGAGCATCGCAAATCTCTCGAAGCTGATCGTAGAGACACACGTCAACCAAGTGGACGTATCGAAGCTTGCCCTGAAGCAGGAGGTGAAGCTGCTCGCGGAATCGCTGAAGGACGCGGAAATGCAGGCCGACATCATCTTCATCGCCCCGATCGCGACAATTCGGAATGGCATCAAGGGCTTCACGGTTCGAGCTTCCATCAAAAAGGTCGTGGCAAGGATGCGTCCAGGTATGACCGTCCAGATGACCATTCCGATCGCGCGTGCCTCCAATGCGGTCGTCGTGCCGGTCTCCGCGGTCTTCAAGGGCACCGGCAACTCGCGTGTGGTGTACGTGCGCAAGGGCATGAAGACCGAGAAGCGCGCTGTGAAAATCGGCGTCTCGAACACGGAGAACGCACAGATTTTGCAGGGACTGCAACTCGGCGAGGAAATCCTGCTCACGGAACCGGAACGCACACAGAAGCGCGGCTAGATGGCTCTCATCGAGCTGACTGAAGTCACGAAGCGATACCGCGTCGGCGACCAGGAAATACGCGCGCTGGACGGAATCAACCTCACCATCGAGCAGGGTGAATACGCGGCCATCATCGGTCCCAGCGGCAGCGGAAAAAGCACGCTCATGCACTTGCTCGGCTGCCTCGATATTCCGACGACGGGCAAGGTGGTCATTGATGGGATGGACGTCTCGCACGCATCCGACGGACGGCTGGCAGAAATGCGGAATGCCAAGATCGGGTTCGTGTTCCAGTCGTTCAATCTGCTCGGAAAATTCACCGTGCTCGAAAACGTGGAGCTGCCGATGATCTATTCCGGCGTCTCGAAAAAGGAGCGCCGCGACCGTGCCATGGCAGCGGTCGAGCGCGTGGGTCTGACGAACCGTGCGAAGAATACCCCACTCCAGCTCTCCGGCGGCCAGATGCAGCGCGTGGCCATCGCGCGCGCGCTGGTGAATGATCCAAAGATCGTCTTCGCAGACGAGCCGACCGGCAACCTCGACTCGAGCACCGGCGCGAGCATCCTCCAGCTTTTCCGCGAACTCAGCGAGCAAGGCCGCACCATCGTGCTGGTCACGCACGACCATGACATTGCCGACAACGCACCGCGCCGCATCGAGATTCGCGACGGAAAAATCATCAACCGCGCGGCGGGATTTCAAAGCGGCATCCGCCAGCAACCAACGGCATGAATTTTTGGAACAGCCTCGCCGTCGGCCTCCGGGAGATCTGGTCGCACAAGTTCCGAAGTTTCCTCACGATGCTCGGCGTCATCCTCGGCGTCGCGAGCTTGCTCTCCACTTTCGCGCTCACCGACGGAATGGCGAAGGCCTCGCGCGAATACATGACACAGATGGGTGGTGTGGAGCGCATCAATGTGATCGCACAGGAAGTGCCGCAGGAGCAGCTCCTCCTCACGGACACCTCTCCCGGTCGCACTGTGGATGATGCGGAACTCATTCAGGCGGCCGCAAAACACGTCAGCCACGTCACGCCTTGGTATCAGCAGTTTGTGACGATGCAGCGAGCATCGGAAAAGTTTCGCGCATACATCTACGG
>JAYVRQ010000329.1:0-20970 GCA_043776145.1 Chthoniobacteraceae bacterium | reverse complement strand
TCCCGGTGGCGGGAAGTGTGCGAGAACCCACGACATCGCCACTTGGGCGCCGTGGTCCTCGTCACCGAAGGCCGATTGTTGAACGCTCAGAGGCAGACTGCATATCCACAGGATTCGCATTCGCAAAAGCCTAGGAGGCGTCGCAAGTTCGTGTCAACGTCCGCAAACTTTCGTCGTAGATCCCTCATGAATTCACCCCTTGCCTCCCCCCGCGCCGCGTCACGGGACTATCGGACCTTATTGAGCATTAGATGAACGATCTACTCATCTTCCGCCAGCCACAGGCGCTCAGGTCCGGTGACGATGTGCTCGGCGCGAAAACGATCTCCGGGTTGACCGAGGCGGGAATTCCAACCCGCAGCCATGAGTTGTCCTCTCAGTGGTGGGCCAGCAAGCTCTGGTTCTCCCGTCTGCCAGGCAGACGGACGATTTTTGAGTATGGGCCCGCGCTGATCGGATTGCTCAGGCATCGGTCAAAGATCACGCGCGCGGCGGCAGTTTGGATCAACGGCCCGGCCAGCCCCTTGAACAAGAACTGCTGGTTTGAGCGCACGGTGATTCGCGCGGGGAAACCCTGCATCTTTCACTTGCAGGATGACTGGTTTTCCATGCCATACCTCAAGGATGTGGCGGCTCCGCGAGTAAGACTCGCATCCCTTGTTGTCGTCCCGACGGAGCCCCTGAAGGAAAGGATCATCGGTTTGTTTCCAGACGCCAGGGTGGTGGTTCTGGAGGAGCCGATCGATGTGGACCGGCTGAAGCCGGTCCCGGTTGACCGGCCTTCCAATGATCCCTTTCTCGTCTGGACCGGCCATGTCACCAGTATGGCTGACTTGAAAGAATACGCCGGACTTCTCAAGCGCGTTCATGCCAGGCATCCCTTCAAATTGCGAATCATCTCCGGTCAAAACAAGCCCCGTCTGGATGCCTCGTTTCCATGGGAATGGTTCCCGTTCGACCCAGGCAGGGAAGTGGAATATCTAGCCGGGGCGACCGCGGGATTGGCTCCATTGGAAGATGGCTCCTATGCCCGCTGCAAAGGTGGGTACAAGGTAAAAACTTACCTGGCGGCTGGCATTCCAACGATAGCATCGCCCGTTGGCCACCATTGCGAACTGATTCGTTCCGGTGAGAATGGCATTCTCGCCAGGACATCCGATGAATGGGAAGCTGCGCTGGTTAAGCTGCTGCAAGATTCTTCATTCGCCAGACGACTTGGTGAGGCTGGAAGAGAATCCGCCGAAAAACGATTTTCGCATAATGTTCTAATGCCCGCATGGGCTGCCGAGCTTAAGTCTCGTCTTAGGTTATAGAAATTTCTGGGATGAAGAAACCGACTTATTATGTGGTTCATGCGCGAACGATGAATTTCGATCTTGTGAAGGATCTCGGTTTCATCCCGCACATCCTTGCCACGCACTACGGATACGACACGCATTTGGTCACGTATCGAAACGATAATTTCGCATGGCATTCCGAAATCTCGAATGTTCATCTGTCATTCATCAAAAAGCGATTCGGTGAGGCTATTGACGTTCTCTGGTTCCTCTTCAAGAACAGCAAGAAAATCGACGTTTTGCACCTGGAGCATCTGCACCGCAATGACAACCTGTTGTTCGGATTCTTGTACAAACTGCGGAATTCCAAGGGAATCCTTTACTACAAACTCGATGCAAGTCCGCAAATCATGATGGCCTTGGTGAACAGGCCAAAATCAGTGAAGGCTCGTCTTAAGACGCGTATTCTTGAATGGCTGTTACGGACGAAGATCAGCCTCATCAGCGTTGAAGACTGCAATCATGTGTATCCGCTTCATGAAGCATTCCCATTTTCTTCCGGGAAAATTCTCCATTTGCCGAATGGCTATCACATTGCTTCGCCAGCGACTGTACCGATTGATGAAAAACAGCCTTGGATCCTGACATCAGCGCGGATCGGTGCTTATCAAAAAGCAAGTGATGTATTGCTCGAAGCGTTTGCAATAATCAAGGATGACTGCCCGGAGTGGAAGCTCCTCTTGGTGGGTCCGATCGAATCTGAGTTCCGGGGATATCTCGACACCTATTTCGACAAGCACCCGGATCTCCACGAACGAGTGCAGTTGCACGGTTACGTCACGGATCGGACCCGTTTGAGCAATCTATACGCTCAAACATCCATTTTTTGCCTGCCTTCACGCTGGGAAGGTTTCAGCCATGCAATCATGGAGGCTGCCTACTTCGGAGACTACATCGTTGCCACAAACGTCGGTGGTGGAAAGGATATTCTGAATAAGACAGACTTTGGCTGCATTGTTCCGTTTGACGATCCCGTTGCCTTGGCAGCGGCTTTGCGCGATTCGATCCGGCTCGGTAAGATTTACAAATTCCGCCCGCTTGACGTGCAAGCCGTTGTCGAACGCGAGTTTTCATGGGAAAATCTTTGCGCCCAATTGGACTCAAGACTTCGCGTGGAACTTGCAGCACCCGAACGGATGATGGCTCGGACAATGTGCGGTTAGCGCTATCTCTGCCGATTCGCTTCAATCGACATTTCTACTCACGAGCTACAGCGAGGCGGTATTTGAGGCTAGAACAGGGTTGATCAAATCAACATCAAATTGACTCACCGGCCCGTTCGGCAGGTGCAGCGCACGGGAGACGTCAACGATGTTTACAAGTACAAAACCCAACCGTTCGAGGGTCTGAAGCATTTCCAGGACTCCATGAAAAGTGAGTCGCGCGAGCGAAGCCTCCAGCATAATGCGGTGGACATGGGAGACAAGGAAGTCGCCAGCCCCTGCCAGCACCTGCGGCTCAAAGCCTTCGACATCCACCTTCAGCAAGTCGATTCGCGGTAGTCGGTATTCCTCAATGATCTGGGCGAGGGTCACGACTGGCACCTCTTCGGTAGCGCCGGTCGGGTTCACCGCATTGCCATACAGATTTTTGCAGGATTCACTGGGCGAGCGAAGCGTCGAGGAAAAGGCATTTTCCGCAATGTGCAGGGTTGCTGTTCCCGTCGTTGCTCCGACGGCAGCCTTCCGGCAGATAATGCGCGGGCCGGCCAGCTTTTCGAGCGTTGCGAAAGTAGGTGCAGAGGGCTCCAGCGCGATGATGGTGGCATCGGGGCAGTAGAGGGTTGAGGCCTGCGTGCAGACCCCGATATTCGCGCCGACATCGACGATGTGTCGCGCTGACCGCGGCACCGGGAAACGGTTCAGTTTTCCTAGGAAGCTGTTGAGATGATCGCGGTAGGTCGCGTTCTGGCCAACCGGCAGGCGCGACGAAAAGCCGGCATTTCCTAGAGCATCGCTCGCGCCGAGGTACCGCTTCCACATTCTTAGGTAATCGAGTGACATGGTGATGAAATCAAAAAGCAATTATCGAATGGCGGGAGTGGCGAGAAGTCCCCTTTGCCTCCCCAAATGTCAAGAAGAGGAATGGGCGAAGGCAGTGAGCGCGCGTCATTGGGCGGGCTGGGCTCCTGAGAGGCGGGCACCCACTTTCTCGAACAGCCCCAAAGCCCGCGATAAGCCCACCCGAAAGCGATCGCTCCAAACGGTCCCCGAAGTAATCACCCGCTTATCCGATTCGGGCGCATACCAATCGTTGCAGCCGGTGGTCATGAAACGGCGGTAACCTTTCTTTCGCATGATGCGTCGAATATTTAGGTCCAGCCCCATAGAACCGTCTTCCACGATCACGATGTCTGGCTTCCAACGCGACAGCGTGAAACCTGCAATCGCCTCCGGTTCGTGTCCCTCCACATCAATAGTCACGAAATCCAGCTTCTTCACCGCTGCCGATTCGAGAATATCGTCCAGCGTCCGCACCGGGACTTCGATCTGCTCGAGGATGGCACCGTGGTGCTGCATCGTCTTTAGTTGCGCGCCGGTCGGATGCAGTGTCGAAAGCGCTTCCACTCCTTTTGCCACTGTGAACACAGACTTTCCCTGACACGAACCAGCCGCACATTCGAACAAGGTTGCCTGCCGATTCGCGCGAATCTTGCGAACGAATTCCGGCATGGGCTCGACGATGATGGTCTGCCATCCCTTTTGCTCGAAAAAATACGTGTTGCTGAAGGTGATGCCGTCAAATCCCCCGACTTCCAGTGCAGTGCCGGTGGATCGTCCGGAAAAAATGGAAGACAAAATTACATCTTCATTGTGTTGAGAGTACGAAGTCTGGTCCGCAGCTTCCGCGGAATTGTCCTCTCCGCGTAACGCCGCCACCGACCGAGCCGTCGCGTTGTTTTCCATTCGCGTTCTCAAGCCTCTCAGCCAGCCGACGAAACTGCGCGGGACGTTGTAAATAGAGTTCACGGCCATGATTCAATCAGGGTTTTAATAGTATCAGTCGCCAAGGCCGGATGAATTTTTGTTCATGTGTTCACTTTCGCATTCAGCCGATCAACCGCCATTTTCATCAGTAAAGTTTCAGGGGCCTCGGCAAATCCAAAATCCTTCCGCAGCAACCGGAGGAGCGCGGTCTTCTCATCGGCTGCCAGCGACGAACTTCTGATGAGGTGTGCTGCATAAACCAGATTCTCGTGGCAGACGCAGAATAAGACCGCTTTGATCACTTGCTCCGGTGTCGTCAAAGAATTAATTCCCCGGACATAGGCGACATCCATCTCCAGTGTTTCCCCGGAAAAATGGATGCTGCGCCCGCCTTTCGAGATCAGCCTGAAACCCAAATCCACCAGTAATGTGTGGCTTGCCGGGAATAGTCCCTCACCCATGTATAGTTCTCTCAGTCTCGTCTCGAAGAATACACCGATAGTTTTCTCCAGAGCGCGGCCTCCATTTTTTAGTATCTCATACTCGGCACCCTGCACGTCCATCTTGAGAAAATCCGGGTAGGGAGCATTCGTCTGTTCAACGAAATCGTCCAAAGTGGTGACGTCGAATGGCTCCGTCCGAATGACTTCAAAGAGGTCTGAGACGGGATACTCTTTGAGATTGGATGTATTCGGCGGGTAAAGTGAAGAGCAGCCGGAGGAACGGGTGACGAACAGCGTTCGCGTTTCCCGCTTCCCGCCGATGGCGTATGGATAAAATCGAATCTTTGCCGTGCTCTCACGGCTTTCCACATCTTTCTTGTCCGGGTCAAAGCCAATCACCTTCACGTCGGTCAGAGCGAGTAGCTGTGTGAAGACCGGATCGATTCCACCTGCCGCGCCGAGATCATAGAGGACAACTGGAATCCGCGGATAAAAGCGGTTTAAGAAAGGAACAATCGCGGATCGTCTCGTCTTGGCGTTGAAACGATCCAGGTAATACAATGCCTTGCACGTTAATCGCCAGAGAAGCCCGCTCTCGGAATCGACCACGAATTTAAGGTATTTCGCGAAAAACATGCCTCAGCGATTTAAGGGGCTTTCATCGCATGGAGAGCACTGAGATCAGCGAGCCAGGCGTCGAGTAAGTTGAGTTCTTCTTTTCCGACTAGTTTTCGTTCCGCAAGCATCCCGTAACAGCGACGCAGATTGGCCGGGATTTGAGCCACACCCGCCTGCAATGGAAGATCACCAAGCAGTGCGACGATTTCGTCGTTATGCAGATAGCCGGGGATCTCGTCCGCGAAATCTTTCAGCAGGTCATGCGCATTTCTCTCCTGCCAGACCGTCGGCTCGTGAAAGAGGATATCCCATCCGTTCTCCCATGCGATGCGTTGTGCGACAAAACTCCGCCAGATATCAGTCATGCGAAACGAGCAGTAGGATGGGAGATAGAGAAGTGGGAACGCCTCCTGGAACCAGCGGGTATTCTGACTATTGAACGGGCACCAAGACCCCTTGCCAAGGGCAACGCGGACATCCTCCCGAAAGTTCAGCGGGAGGGGAAGCGCCAGCCGATAAATGGCGTCCACATCCGGGTTTTCGTTGGCGAGACCTTGCTGGATCGGGCAGTTACATTCGAGCACCTGAAGCTCGTCGATCGTCGGCGGCATTGACGCCAAATGTCGGAGGGACAGCCCCCGAGGCCAAATAGATACGTCGGAGAAATACCGATACACGTTGATCCACCCGCCGTCGTTCACGCGGTGAACCTGCACCCTCTGTTTTGGCGCGTTCCAAAAGGATGAATACGGAAGGTTATCATCGTCCGTATCGAGAATGATTTCCGCGCCAGCTTGAATCGCCAGCAGATAGCCGATGTTCTTCCTCGCATAGTGACGCTCCGGACAGAGAGCCACAAAGGTAAAGCCAATCTTATGTTGCTCGGCGAGGCTGAAAAAGCGGCTGCCTTCCAGCGCGAACTCCGCCGGGCTTCGCACATCGCCGATGACAAAAAAATCCATTCCCCGAGATTTCGCCCCCTCGGCAAAAAGAGTCATGGCTTGGTTGGGAGCCGAGATGGAGGTAATGATGATTGCTGTGTGCGGTTGCATAACGATCGGTCGATTAAACGGCGGATAATTCAAATTACCCTTCAGACAAGCCACTCTGAACGAACGCCGCCACCCGTGCTTGATCTTCAGTCGGACCCTTTCCGATGTGGCACCACTTTGCATTCTCCGGAACGTAGTGCCACCAGGGATGTGCGGCGATTTTGAGACCGGGGGAAATCATTCCGGCGATGAATGAAAAACCACTGGGGCTCACGATCAAAACGTCCCCGACCACAAGATTGTGGAAGGTTTCAAGAACATCGTAATCAAGGAAGAAGCGCACGTTTTTAAGAGCAGTGAACTCTTTGAAGTCTTCCAGCTTACCTTGCGAGAATACATTAAAAACTGTGCGATCCGCTCCCAGTGCGGCTTCGATTGCCGAACAGGCGTTGAGGAAGAAATCATTTCCAAAGTAGCGCGATTTGTAATAAGCCCCGTTCGGATCGTGGACTTTCGGGTTGCTCATATCATCCGCATTTCGTATGCGGACGTGGACCGAAATGTTAATCAACCCTTCCTGACGAACACTCGCGATCGGATCGATTTCCCTGCGGGCTTGGTATTTTGCGCGCAGAATCTCACTGGTTTCGTCGTGCCGGAAGGTGTTTTGACCATGGTAAAGTTGAAACAATGTCGGAGCCCTTTGGCCATAGTGATTGATAATACTGTTGATTACTGACGACTTCGCGGCCTCTTCATCGTCCGGAATTTGCGGTAATTTGACAATTTGAATTCCTGGAGTCTGACGCAGGGTTTCGTAGTCCGGGAAATCAGTGAGTCCAAAAAAATCATTCCAGGGCGGGCGCAAGGGGCAATGAGCGAAGGGAATTCCCAACTTGATGGACCAGAGCAGACCTGCGTTCCACTCCGAAAGAATATGACCGATACCGGTACGATAATGTGGGATGGCTCCTATATAACAACCGGCCTTCAATTTCTCGATCGGCGCGGAGCTTCGCTGGATCCACCGCCTTTCAAGCCGCGCTTGGTAGGCGGCATTCAATGCCGGGACGCTCTGCAAAAAAATTCGCTCGGAAAAGCTGCTTCGATACGGCTTGGGCGTCCTTAAGAAGGCGCTGAGTTTTGAAATTACCACGGCGTAAATCGTAAAATTTTAATCCCAACTGAGATCCCCGCCCAATTTTTGATATAATAAAGCGGGATCCTTGACGGCTATAATGTCTCCAGCCGCCCAAAGTCGTTCTTCGTCGTAGTCGCGGGATTGTAGAATCCGGTAATCAGAATGCTCAGCGGCAAATTCAAAAATTTGAAAATTCTGGCCCGTAAAAAAGTCCCAAATATCCCGAATCGAGTAGCCAGCCGCGCGAGTCGTGATGGGGTTCATTTCTACAATGAAGATCGGTACTGGGTTTTGTTGGATGAGCTTTCGGCACCCCTTCAGAACGGATAGCTCAGCACCCTCGACATCGATCTTAATCGCGCCGATATTCTGGAAATTGTGAAACTCGCACAGGCTGTCAACCGACGTGGCTGGAACTTTTTGGACTTTGACCCGGCCATTGTATTTTTCAACGGCACTCTTGATGTGATCGTTGAAGTAGCCGCTGCTCGTATCCGATGATGTGCAGTTATAGAAGTCGATCACGCCATCACTTTCACCGACGAATGATCGGGCTAGCACAATGCGTTCTTCCAAGTCGTTCCTTCGGATGCTTCTCGAAAGCATTGCGGCGGTAGGCGGGTTCGCTTCAATCGCCAGCACCCGTCCACCGCTCCCCCTGCGCTTTAAGTCTGTCGCAACTGAGATGCTGATCCAGCCGAAGTTCGCACCACAGTCTATGAAGCTTTCCTCCCCAGCCAAAACCTTTCCGAGAAATCGGATCAAGCGGCGATAGGTATGTGGACTCGCCGAAACTCCGAGTCTGATCCTTCGATCGGCGTACACTCCGGAGCCGCCTTCCAGTGGCACAAATTTTGGCCAGAGGCGTTCCAGCCGGTGCCTGATTTGAAGACGGTTTCTTAATTTCGATATTACGTTCATTTACTGGATTTTATTCTGTCGGTTGTTCGCGCTGATCGCAAGCATGGCGAAATTGGCATCGCTTTCCCGGGCACTCCAATTGGAAAAATCTTTTGCTGCGTGGATGGCATTTATATGACTGGTTCAGGAGCGTTTTCTATTCCCATAAAAAGTGAGCGACCGCGGAAAAGCAGAAGAAGGCCCTGCAAAACCCAAGTCGCCTGAACCAGCCAGGCGACCGAGATCGCCGACCGGGTGCCGGGCGTAAAAATCAGAGCGATGGCGAACAGCGCGACGCAACTAATGCGAATAATTCCAATCTCGCGATAGCGGCACGCTGAGAGCATGAGGGTCGTTGGGAGAAAGCCGAACGCATAGGCCAGGCTCAAGCTGGCGTAGGCTTGGAAGAGTGGCACCGCACTCTCCCATTTTGCACCGAATACGAAAAGCACGATCGGGCGGGCGAAAAGGAAAAACACGACCCAGTTGAGAAAGCCACCGGCAAGGATGACGGCAGCGGTGCGGAGGAGAAGCCTCCTCCGTGCCACAATGGTTTCACAACGGGCAAGACCGACCACCGTGGGATTCGCCACGAATGAACTGAGGAGCATGTGGCTAATCGGAGCATAGCCAAAAGCACGATTGTAATATCCCAATGTTTGCTCACCGAGGAATTTGCCAACAAACCAACTATCGAGGCGCATTAGGGTGACCTCTGCGGTTGCATGCAGCCAAAGCCAGAAACTTTCGATTCTAAACCCGGTGCGGAGCGACCAGGTTGGCTTTACGAAAATGTTTCTGCCTGAGAAATGCCGGTAGATGAAAAAGTCGATGAGCAGGCAGCCCACTGCTGGCAGTGCTAGCGCGAACGGACCCCAGCCGAGAAATGAAACTGGAACCGCCACACCGAGACAGAAGGCGATCCCCATCGTCGCTGAGAGCAGGTTTGGTTTGAAATTTCCCTGTCCTTCCAAATAGACGCGCTGGACATTGTTGAGTTCCCGGCCCGATTCCGCGATGCCCATGAGGAGACAGAGACCGGCCGTTTGATGCTGTCCGCGTTGGAAGAACACGGCGCATACAGTGGCAACGATCGCAAGGCGCAGAAAAACGACACACCAACCGAACCCCGCTGCCGATTGATAGTTTTCCGGGGTTTGCCCCCCTCTTGCAGCAAGCGTCGGAGCCAGGCTCCACATGGCTGGCAGCAAGGCTAGAAACACTGAGGCGGCAGCGAATCCGAACGCGCCGAAATCCGCCGGTGTCAAGATGTGCGCCATGATGATTCCGAAGATCAATCCGAATCCCTGCTGTGCGTAATTGGCAAGGGACTGCCATGCGTGCGCCCGCAAGGTATGCCTTTCCCGGAGGCGGGCGCGCAGCGCATGCAAAAAATTGGCCACGGTGATCTTAAAAATCGCTGCAAAATCCACAACCTGCGCGGGATCGCCGGGATGTTGACGGATGCATAGATGCGAGAGGCTGATTGGGGGCGGCATCACGGGCACGACTCACGGGCTTCTCATTTGTGAACATTTCGCGCCGGAAGGGAATCTACCGGCAATCCACCGACCAGGGCTCTGCTTCTTCCAGATGGGGTGAATCGCGCGGGGTTCCTGGGATTCCAAGAGTTCGTAACCTGCCCTTTTGCGACTGCTGTTGGGCTGCGCAAAGCAAGGGCAACCTGGACCCCGTAAGACCACCAAAAAGAAAATGGTTCGAGCGCGGTGTGTCCGGCGGTGTTTGAGACAACAAGTCTGCGAATGGTGAAAAGGAGAATGTACATCGAAAGCATTCCCGAAAATGAGTTGATGGGATACACTTTCACCAGTTTGATGCCCCGCAGGATGACCGTCAGGTAAATCAACGCGGCTATGAAGTCGATCGGGATGCCGAAATCCGCCGCATAGCCAAGCCAGGTATTGTGCCAGGCCGAACCCATGGCGTAAGGCGTAACCTGTAATTCGGTATCGCCACCCCGCATGGCATATTGCGCTGTGAGGGCTTGGGAAAGACTGAGGTCCACCTGGTAGCCAGTCCCGATCCAAGGATCCTTCTCAATCTTTTTGACGGCTTGGCGTCGGAGTTCCTCCCGGAACGCATCCTGTCCTCCGCTCATGCCTCCGAGTTCCGAACTCCATTTGGCCGGCAGCACGGAAAAGGCGCGCTGGACCGTGAGGGGGAATTCGAAAAGATCACCGTGTCCAAGCATGATGATGGCGCAGGCCGTGATCCCACCGGCCAGCCAAAGCATCAGGTATCCCCATTCCCGGCGCAGGAGGGCTGCCGAGATGGCGAAGATGGGGACGGATGCGAGAGCGGCCCTCTTTCCACTCATCGCGATCAGCACCACACACAGCACAAATCCGATGCCCCACCAAAGCCTGTTAAACGAGAACAGTTCGGAAGCCTTGTAACGCGCGAAACCGAGGCAGATCAAGAGCCCGGGAACGGTCGCCAACGATTGGTGCCATGTGTAGAAGGAATCCGGATCCCCTGCGAGATCGACGTATGGATTGAGGGAGGATGGCAGGAAGAAAACGGAAATCGCATAAGCCGAATCCAGGCAACTCCCGATCACGAGAATCAGGAGGATCCATTTGCAGTCTTTTTCGTTCAGTTCCTGATTCGCCATGATCAGGAATGAAGCCAGGGCCATCAGAATTTTCGCATAAAACCGGGCTCCACCCAGTGCGCCGCCCCCCTCGCCGAAGGCGCTCAAACCGACCGGATTGAAGGCAAATACGAGCGCGACCCAGCCGACATACAGGAGAACCGGGGAGTGAGGTCTCCGAAAAATGGAGAGGGTCTGCCGCTTTACCGCGTAGCGGATCAGGAAGACGAAGCTGCATAATACCGCTGTGATTTCCGGCAACTCGAGCAGCCGGCCTTTGATTGGGACGGCGGGAAGCTGTGAGGTGAACGCAAACGGGATCACCAGCCAATACTTATCTCCAAGGGCGAGCATGAGGGCGATGAACCCGGCAATGAACACACCCAGGTAGATGTTGAAGAATTCGCCTTCCCCCGCCGCCGCGCCGAAAATCGCGGCTGCGGCCAGAGCGATCACCACCGTGACGATGATGTGGAACCGGCTGACGATTCGCGTGACTAAGGCGTTATCTTCTAACATTTTGGTGCGAGGGAGCGCGGAACTTAATGTGGCTTTTCAGAAAATAAAGGCGCATTCCTCGAGTTTGCGGTTTGCTTCGGGCCTGCCGTCGCAGGCGGTAATTTTTCCAGAAAAATCCGCGCTGTTGGGAGAACCAAAGCCCGCGGCATTTTCCCGGCGAATTGAGTCTCCGGACTGCTCTGAAAAGAATCCTTAGAATCCGTTTGCATCCATCCTGCAACTCTCTAAACCAAGTTCGCGCATTGGAAATCGCGAGTCGGAAAGACGAATCATTTGGCAGACCGGGTCAGTGAGCGTGAATCATCCCCCGAACTTCCGTCTTTGGCGGCACGCAAATCCGGCGCAAACACCAACAAACACACAACTCCCTGACATTAAAAAACATGAAAACTGCAACATCCACCAAATCCCAACTGCGCACCCTCTTCACCCTGCTCTTCGGCGTCACCGCCGCACTGGCATTTCCAGCGCCGCACGCGAACGCCTCCGGCGTCATCTTCGTCGTGAACGGGAGTGCCGGCACGATCGGCGAGTACACCACCGCAGGGGCGACGCTGGCCCCGGCGCTGATCTCGGGGCTGCACTCCCCGCAGGGCGTTGCGCTGGCCGGGAGCGATCTCTATGTCACGAATGGCTCCATCGGAACGGTGGGTGCTTACACGACTTCGGGGGGCACCACCAACGCCGCGCTGCTCTCGGGCTTGAACGGCCCGTCCACCGTCGCCGTGGATGGAGGAAACTTGTACGTCGGCTACCTGGCGACTGCCGGCAATGACCGGGTGGGCAAATATACCACGGCGGGCGGAACCTTGAACGCCTCGCTCATCACCGGGCTGGACGGCCCGTTTGGCCTCACGATTGCCGACGGCTATCTGTATGTCGCCAATCTTTTCCCCGGCATCGTCGGCAAATACAATCTGGATGGAACGCCGGTGAATGCCTCGCTCATCAACATGGGGGCGCTGGCGTCGCCGGTCGGCCTCGCCATCTTGGGGTCGGACTTGTATGTGGCGGATCAAACCTCAGGCAAAATCGGCCAGTACACCACCTCTGGCGCGACGGTGAATGCCTCGCTAGTCTCTGGCTTGGGGCAACTCGGAGGCATCGCCTTGTTCGAGGGAAATCTCTTTGTCACGCAAACCGTGGCTGGAACGATCAGTGAATACACCACGGCAGGGACGCTGGTAAATGCGGCGCTCGTCACCGGGCTGCAGAACCCGCAGGGCATCGTGGTCGTGCCTGAACCCTCCGCCTGGATGATGCTGGCGACCGGGGCCGTCTCGCTCGTCGGATTCCGTCGCCGGATAAAAGCGTAACGGGAACGCCGGAAGCGTAGTCAAGGAACGGCGTTTGCGAAAACGCCGTTCCTTGTGCCGCGCTCAGCGTTTCATCAAACCCTCGATGTCGCCGGGCTCGATGGGGATGCTCTCCATCAAATTCACCGGCCCGCGATCCGTCACGAGGATGCAGTCCTCCAGCCGCACCGCGAAGCCTTCCTCCTTCAAATAAATCCCCGGCTCGACCGTCATCACCCAGCCCGCCTGCATCGGCTCGGTCGTGATGCCGACATCATGCACATCGAGCCCGATGGGATGCCCGACGCCGTGCATGAAATACTTCTTCAACGCCGGCTTGTCGGGATCCTGCTTTTTCACCTCCGACTTTTTTAAGAGCCCGAGCGCGAGGAGTTCATCCTGCATCAGCGCCTCGGCTTCCTTCTGCCAGTCCTTCGGCAGCTTGCCCGGCACCGCGAGCGCGATCGTCCCGCGCAGCACGCGCAGCACGGCGAGGTAGATGTCTTTTTGCCGGCGTGAAAATTTGCCGCTCACCGGAATCGTCCGCGTCAGGTCTGAGTTGTAGTTCCCGTAACTCGCCGCGACATCGAGCAGCAGGAGCTGCCCTTTTTTGCATGGCCGATCGTTGTCGAGATAATGCAGCACGCACGCATTCGCGCCCGCCGCGATGATCGGCACATACGCAAACTGCCCGCCGCCGCGGATGAACTCGTGCGCCAGCTCCGCCTCGATCTCCGTCTCGCTTACGCCCGGCTGCGTGAACTTCGCCACGCGCCGAAACCCGCGCTCCGTCAGCGCGCACGCCTTGCGGATCATCTCGATTTCGTGCGCCGACTTGATGATGCGCAGCCGGTGCATCAGCAGCGCGAGCCGCAAGTAGCGATGCAACGGATAGCGCGCCTGCGTGGCCGCCGTGAAACGTGCGTCGCGCGTCTGCACTTCATCCCCCGGATCGCCAGCGCGCCGGTGCTCGTTGCTATTGAGATAGACGGCGGCGCATTCGCACATCGCCCGGCGGAAATAGACCGGGAACTCCGACAGCCATTGAACCTCCTTGATTCCCGTGCGCTTCTGCGCCTCCTCCTTCGTGAGCTTGTGCCCCTCCCAAGTTGCGATGCGCTCATTCGTCTCGCGCACAAAAAGCACTTCGCGATGCTTCTCATCCGCCGCGCCGGGAAAGAGCGCGAGGATCGTCTCCTCCTGATCGACCCCGGTGAGATAAAAAAGGTCCGAGTTCTGAATCAGCCGGATCGTCCCATCCGCATTCGTCGGCAAAATATCATTCGCATTCACCACCGCGAGCGCGCCCGGCTCCATGAGCGCCTTCAGTCGCGCGCGGTTTTCGGTGAAAAGGGTCGGGTCGATCGGGGTGTAACGCATGGCGCGATTTGTTACGGGATTCCCGCGGCGAAAGGCGAGCGACTTCTCCGCAGCCGCACGTCCGGTCGGCGGCGGTGAGTTTGCCATTTGCGCCGGGGCGGCGTCCCGGTATGCGTAGGCCACGTTTTTTTCCCGCACATGACCCAACTCACATCCGAACAAGCCCAGGCCCAACTCGACACCCATCTGCGCGAAATCATCGCGTGGCATTTCGCGCCGGAGACGGGCTGCCCGTTCTGGCTCGATTGGGCAAAGAAGCACTTCGATCCGCGCGCCGAGATTCAGTCGATCGCGGACATGAAAAAGTTCCCGCATTTCGAGGATGAATGGCTGCGCGACTTGCAGCCGGAGGTGTGGGTGCCGGCGGAGTTCAAGGGAAAGCCCTTCAACATTTTCGAGACCGGCGGCACGACGGGGATGCCGAAGCAGCGCATCGGCTGGAATGATTTCCGCGTCGATTACTCGGAGTTCTCCGACAAGGTGAGCGACGAACATTTTCCACGCGGCGAAGCGTGGCTGATGATGGGGCCGACGGGGCCGCGCCGCCTGCGTCTCGCGATCGAGCATCTCGCGAATGTGCGCGGGAGTTCGTGCTACTTCATCGACCTTGATCCGCGTTTCGTGAAAAAGCTCATCTCAGCGAAGCAATTCGACATCGCGCGGCAATACATGGATCACGTCGTCGATCAGGCGACGGTGATTTTGAAGCATCGCAAAGTGAGCGGCCTCTTCACCACGCCGAAGCTGCTCGAAGCCCTCGCCGAAAAGGTGGACATCTTCGAGGCGGGCATCCGCGGCGTCTTCTGCGGCGGCACCACGATGCTGCCGCAATACGTGCGCTTCATCGTCGAGGAAGTGCTCGAAGGCCGCATCGGCTTTTACCCGACCTACGGCAACACGCTGATGGGTCTCGCCGCGAGCGTCCCGCTTTTGCCGGAGGACAATTTTTCGATCACCTACTACGCGCCGCAACCGCGCGCCGTGCTGCGCGTGGTCGATCCGAAGGACACGGCGCAGACGGTCGCTTACGACACTTGGGGCCGCGTCGAGCTGACCACGCTCACGAAGGAATTCTTCATGCCCCGCTTCCTCGAACGCGACGAGGCACTCCGCCGCAAACCCCGCGCGCCATACGCGTGGGATGGTGTGGCGGAAGTAAGACCCTTCGGCGCGATGGAGAACAAGATTGTCGAGGGCGTGTACTAATACTAAGTAACCATCTTAGTTACCCACGATCCGCCGACACAACGCGACGCAATGTGGCTTCGCTCGGTACGCGCGGCTGGTGCGGCACGGCAGGAAAGTCTTCATGGCGCCGCGCTTGTCGCTCGCGAGCCGCGTGTGTTACTTTTTCCGCCATGAGCACGCTTGCCGAGATTGAAAATACCGTTGCCGCCCTGCCTCGTGGTGAGCAGGAAGTCTTGCTGCGCCATTTGGCCGCCAGGCTGCATCCGACACGGGTGAGGCGTACCGGCAGCGGCGTAAAAAAGGCGTGGCCCGTGGCTCCACCAAAGGTGAACAAGGCGGAGTCGCGACGCCTGATGCAGCGCATCGAGAAGCAGTTTGGGCGGGTCGAGTTGGAGAATTGGAAGTGATTCTCGATACGAATGCGTTGTCGGCATGGTGCGATGGCGACGATTCATTGCTGGCCGTGCTCCCCTCCGACCGTCCGTTGTTTTTGCCGGTAATCGTGCTCGGCGAATACCGCTTTGGCATCAAGGCCGCACGCGATGGAAAAATACGGGAGACGTGGCTCGATTCGGTGGAGGAAGCGATCACGGTGCTTGATGCAGACAGCACCACCGCCCGCCGCTATGCGGATGTGCGCGAGGAGTTGAGGCTGGCAAAGACGCCGATCCCGGAGAACGACGTGTGGATCGCCGCACTGGCCCGTCAACACGATCTGCCGCTGCTGAGTCGCGACGGGCACTTTGATTGGGTGGGCGGTTTGCGAAGAGTGGGCTGGTGAATTTTCCCACTCGTGCGAACGAGGCTCATCGGTCTGTTTTTGAGAGCGCCCCTCCTTTTTCGCAACAAGAACCGCCGCGCTTGTCGCTCGCGAGCCGCGTGTGCTACTTTCCCCGCCATGAGCACGATCTTAGAAGCTGACGAAACAGGTGCGCTGCGGCTGCCGCCTTCGCTGCTGCCGCATCCGGGTCCGCACCGGCGTTATCGCGTGGCGGCGGCAGGCGGGCAAGTGGTGGTGGATGAGGTGACCCCGGGGAAGGGAGCGTCCGCGGGCGAGGAGCGTCGCGTGTGGCTGGAGGAGTTGCGGCAAGTGCGGGAGCGAAACGCCACCGGGAAAACCGGGACGCCGCTGCAGGAGATATTTGACGACATCCGCGGCGAGCGTTGCTGAATGAGCTATTGGGATACTTCGGCGCTGGTGAAGCTGTATTTGCAGGAGGTTGACTCCGCGCAGTTCGAGGCGCTGGGGCTGATCGCGCCGGTGTTAACTGGCACGCTCGCGCTGCACGAGGCACGGACGGTGTTTCGTCGGCGGGAGGCGGAGGGATTGATTCCGCCCGATGAGGGCACGGCGCTTTTTCAGCGGCTGGCGCGCAATGCGGCTGCGGATGCGGTGCGGGTGCAGGCCGAGACGGATGCGGTGGGCCGTGAGTTCGGCGAGGTGATCGAGAAGTGCTTTTCGCAGACGCCGCCCGTTTTCATCCGCACCAATGACGCGCTGCATTTGGCGTCGGCGAAAGTCGCGGGCGAGACGGAATTCGTTACCGCGGATGGCCGTCAGCGCGCCGCGGCGTTGTTGCTGGGATTCAAAGTTTTGCCGTAGAGAATCCGCCGACCATGTCCGCACCCAACACCCAGCCCGGTCCCGAATTGCAATGGCGGCGGCTGCGCGGGTATGCGTTTGATCCGGGATTGTCACAGCAGTTCGCGACGGCGGCGATGAACGAGATCGTCTTTCGCATTCCGTGGGAGGCGCTCGAATTGGGACCGCGCGGTGAGTATGTCGAGGTGATCGATCACGATCCCGCGAGCGAGGCGTTTTACGCGCCGGTCGATTTGAATGAGGGCCGTCTCGTCGGCGCGGACGGGCTCGATCCCGACGAAGGCAATCCGCAATTCCATCAGCAGTTCGTCTATGCGGTGGCGATGACGACGCTCCGCAATTTCGAGAAAGCGCTCGGTCGGCGTGTGCTCTGGAGTTTGCGCGATGAAAAGCGGGCGCGCGGGGAGTGGGATGTGTTCGTGCGCCGACTGCGCATTTACCCTCACGCGTTTCGCGGCGCGAACGCCTATTACAGCCCCGCGAAGAAGGCGCTGCTCTTCGGCTATTTCCCCGCGTCGTCGGCGGCGCGCGGCGCGCAATTGCCGGGCGGCATGGTCTTCACCTGCCTCTCGCACGACATCGTGGCGCACGAGACGACCCACGCGCTGCTCGATGCGACGCTGCCGAAATATCTCGTCCCGAGCAATCGCGACCTGCTCGCGTTTCACGAGGCCTTTGCCGACATCGTGGCGCTCTTCCAGCATTTCAGTTTCCCGGATGTGCTGCGTCATCAGATCGCGCAGACGCGCGGCGATCTCGCGAGCCAGAGTTTGCTCGGCGAACTCGCGCAGCAGTTCGGTCAGGCGACGGGACTTTACGGCGGACTGCGCGAGGCAATCGGTCGGGTGAATGAGGCGACGAAAAAGTGGGAGCCGCTCGCGCCCAATCCGCAGGCTTACGAAGACGAGGCGGAACCACACGCGCGCGGTGCTCTGCTCGTCGCGGCGATCTTTTCGGCATTCCTCGCGATCTATCGCTCGCGGGTCGCCGATCTCATCCGGCTCGCGACCGGCGGCTCCGGCATCCTGCGCGAAGGCGCGCTGCCGCCCGACCTTACGGATCGCCTCACGCGCGAGGCGGCGAAGACCGCGCAGCATGTGCTCGGCATGTGCATTCGCGCGCTCGATTACTGCCCGCCGGTCGATCTGAATTTCGGCGATTACCTGCGGGCGATCATCACCGCCGACATCGACCTGGTGCCCGACGACGAGCATCACTACCGCGTCGCGTTCATCGAAGCCTTTCGCCAGTGGGGAATGTATCCGCGCGAACTGCGGACGCTCAGCGAAAAATCATTGCGCTGGCCGCGCGGCGAGGAACTCGATGAAAAGGCGCGCGATGCGATCCAGTTTTTGACGAAGGATCTCCGGCCGCTCGCCGAAAGGATTCGCTACCGCGCCGACCGCGCGGCGCAATTCGACCTGCTGCAAAGCGTGCAGAAAAAAATCCACGAAACCCTCCGGTGTCGGAACAGCGCGGCGATCCTTGGCAATCTCGAAAAAGTCACTGGCCTGGCGCTCGACCCGCGGCGGGAAGTGCCCGGCATTACCCGGAGCGGCGGTACCCCGAGCTTCGAGGTTCATTCCGTGCGGCCCGTGCGCCGTCGCGGACCCAATGGGGAGGAGATCAATCACGTCGTCGTCGGCATTACCCAGCGTCGGAAATTTTCCATCGATGGCGACAACGTCGAGTTACCCGGCGGCTGCACGCTCATCCTCGATCTCGATTCGCTGGAACTCCGCTACGCCATTCGCAAGCCGGTCGCCGATCCGAAACGCGAGCGCGAATTTCGCGAGTGGATGGGTGGCAACCCGACCGCCGCCGCACTCGCCGGCCTCGCGGAACCCATCGCGCACCTTCATCTCCACGCCTGACCCAACATGCCAGCGAACGCTTTACCGAAAGTGCGCGTCCGAACCTATCGCCACGGCCTTGGCGACTGCCATCTCGTGCGCTTTCGCAAGGCGGACGGTTCGCCTTTTCACATGCTCATCGACTGCGGCGTGGTCAATCGCACGAAGAACCCCGGCCCGCTGATGAGCGCCGTCGCGCAAAACGTTTCCACGGAAACGGGGAAGGTGCTCGATCTCGTCGTCGCCACGCACGCGCACACGGATCATCTTTCCGGCTTCGCGCAGGCCGAGCCCGATTTTCGCCCGATCGCGATGAAGCGGCTGTGGCTGAGCTGGCTCGACGAGCCGGGAAACGCTGCGGCGAAGCGCATCCAGAACGAACTCGTGAACAAGCTTACCGCGGTGCGTGAGGCCGCGGCGCGTCTCGGCGCGGCGGGGAGCAGCGCCGCCGGAAGAATCCGCGGGCTGCTCGATTTTTACGGTCCCGGCGCGGCGGGCGACGAGTTGGAAGCGATCATCGAATCGCTGCGGAAGAAGGCCGCATCGACGCCCGAGTATCACCAGCCGGGCATGACGTTTCTGCTCCCCGAAGTGCCGAACGTCCGCGTCTATGTGCTCGGACCGCCGAGGCAGGTCGCGGATTTCAGAGTGATGGACCCGCGCAAGAGCAAACACGAAGGCTACGAAATCGCGGCGACGGACGGCTTCGCGGCGGCCCTTGGCGCGTCGCGCGATGAAGCGGGCATCGAGGCGAGCCAGCCGTTTGACGCGCGTTTCCGCATCCCGCCGCACAATGCGGAGCGGACGAAATTTTTTGAAGAGAACTACTTCGGCCCCGACCGCGAAACGAGGCGCAGTCAGGCTTGGCGGCGCATCGACAGCGCATGGCTCGAAGCTGCCGAGCAGCTCGCACTTTACCTCAGCGACTTCACCAACAACACCAGCCTCGCGCTCGCGTTCGAGTTTCTCGACACGAAGGAAGTGCTGCTTTTCCCCGGCGACGCGCAAATCGGGAGCTGGCTGACGTGGCACCAGTTCGACTCCTTCAAGCAGCCCGACGGCACCGTGCATCGCGTCTCGATCCGCGATCTTTTCGCGCGGATCGTTTTCTACAAAGCCTCGCACCACGCCAGCCACAACGGCACGCTCAGCGGCCTCGGTGAAAACCAGACCGGCCTAGAACACATGACGGATCGGAATCTCGTCTGCGTCGTGCCCGTCGATCGCGAAATGTCGAAGGCGATGAACTGGGATCGCACGCTCCCGTGGGAGCCGCTGCTCACCGCACTGCGGGTCAAAACGCGCGGACGGCTCGTGCTCACCGACATCAACGAAAAGCCGCCGAAGCCGGCCGATCTCAAAAACCTCTCACCCTCCGAACGGCAGCGATTCAAAAAGCAAGTCGTGGTCACGCCCAAATGGGTCGATTACACGTTGTGAACTCCGGCGGGCCAAATCAGTCTTCGCGCGCTCGTCGGCAGCGCACACGCTTCTGGCCCGAAGCCCCCGTCTTCACCCTCGACTCCGACTTTCGCGTCTATCGCCGCAACAAGCGCCAGGCGCTCCCTTTGATTTGTCCGTAGGCACGTTGCACTCTGCTTCGATTCCTCAGAGTATTTTCTATTTAAGCTGTCGCGACATGAGGTCGAGTTTACCGAGGCGAATCGCCCGCACCGATTTGCGCGAGCGTGTCGTTGCGGCCAGGGAACGTGGACAGAGTGCGGCGGAGATCGCCCGGCTCTTCCAACGCTCCCAGCGCAGCGTGGAGCGTTACTGCAAACTCCGCGGAGCCAAGCCGCCCGGACCTCGCTCTGGCCCGCCCGCAATGGGGCCAAGCCGCCCACCAAGCTGGCCGATCGCCCGGCTCGTTTTCCTCGGTGAAACCGGCCTTCACACCAAAATGACGCGGCTTTACGGCCGAGCCGGGCGCGCCGGGCGCTGCCGGTGCCGCGTGCCGCACGGCCCCTGGAGCACCGCCACTTTCATCGCCGCCCTGCGCCACGACCGCCTCACCGCGCCGCGGCGCCTCGATGGCCCGATGGAGGGAGCCCTCTTCCTGGCTGACGTGCAGAAAATCCCCGCCCCGGAACTGCGCGGCGCCGACCCCGCCACTTGCGACAAATCTTTCCTCCCACAAGGTCAGCGGCGTGCGCGAGGCGA
>JAYVRQ010000328.1:0-5536 GCA_043776145.1 Chthoniobacteraceae bacterium | reverse complement strand
TTTCGATCTCCTCCGCGCTCGGTGTGCGGCCTTGGTTGAAGGCCCAGGCGAGAATTTCCTCGTCGGTGCCGCCTTCCTTCACGCGCTCGACGAGCGGCGCGTATTCGATCCAGAGAAAGCTCGTGCAGCGCGCGTCGAAGCCGCCGCCGAGGTTTGCCTGATAGTCGATGGGAAGCTCGCTCGCGGCGTGGAGCCGGATTTTATCGAGCATCCGCGCGAAGTAATAAATGCCACCGCATTGGATGTAAGGGCTGCGAATTTTTTCGTCCATGCGGCGACGCTAATCGCAGCCGCGGGCGATGGGCAAGCATCCGTCAAGAAAGGAATTTCCACGTCCGGCACGGGGCGCGCTTGTGTTTGTGATGATCTCTGAAACAGTCCTATGAAACGGATGAAGACCATCCTCCTGATCGATGACGACGAAATATGCCGCGCGCCCGCTGCCGAATTGCTTCGGCGGAATCACTGGCGCGTGTTCGAGGCGGAGGATGGCGAGTGCGGCCTGCAAATGGCCGTGCAGCACCGGCCCGATGTGATCCTCTGCGATCTGCTGATGCCGCGGGTGAACGGCTATCAGGTGTGCCGCGCGGTGCGCGAACATGTGGAGCTGCGCCATACGAAAATCATCGTCGTCACGGGACGCGACTATGCGGCGGATCGCAAAAGCGCGGAGGAAGCAGGAGCGAACGATTACCTCGTGAAGCCGCTCGAGTTTTCCACGCTCAAGTCGGCTATTGCGAAGGTGCTCCCGGCTTCCACAAACCATGACGTTGCGAGCGGCGAGGAGCCGGTGATTCCCTCCGCGCCGGGCGGCGGGGCGCGGCTGAAATTTTGGGGCGTGCGCGGGTCGATCCCGGCACCCGGCGAGGCGACGCGGCACTTCGGCGGGAATACCTCCTGCGTGGAACTCCGCGCCGATGGCGAGCACATCATCTGCGATGCGGGCTCCGGCATTCGCCCGCTCGGCCTCGCGCTGGCCGAGGAGGCGAAGGGGAAACCGCTCAGTCTCACGCTGCTCATCACGCACGCGCATTGGGATCACATCCAAGGCTTCCCGTTTTTCGTCCCCGCCTACGACCCGAATTCGCGGCTGCGCATCCTCGGCTACGAAGGCGCGACCGAGGGCCTGCGCACGACGCTCGCCGGGCAGATGGAAAGCCCGTATTTTCCCCTCGCACTCGATGAGATGCCGGGGAACATCGAGTTCGAGGAATTGAAGGAGATGCAGTTTCAGATCGGCTCGGTGCCGGTCGAGGCGTGTTTTACGAATCACCCCGGCGTGTGTGTCGGCTATCGTTTCCAGACCAGCGGGGGCGTCATCGTCTATATGCCGGACAACGAGACGATGGCGCGGCATCACGAAGACTCCGCCGGGCAGGTGCCGTCTAGGATGGATGCGGACATCGTCGAGTTCATTCGCGACGCGGACGTCCTCATCCTCGATGCGCAATACGACGCGAAAGAATATCGCGCGCACATCGGCTGGGGGCACGGCTGTGTCGATGAAGTTGTGGCGATGGCGGCGTCCGCGAACGTCCAGCGGCTTTATCTTTTCCACCACGATCCGGCGCACGACGACCGCACGATTTCCAGCATGGTAATGCACGCGCGCGATCTCGCGAAGGCGTTGGGCAGCCCGATGCGGATCGAAGGCGCGCGCGAGGGCGAAACGGTGGTGCTCCCGGCGCGCGTGGCGGTCGGAGTCTGAGCCCGCGTAGGATTCACTTGCCGCCGCCGCCATCGCGCGCTTCGCTTCCCGCATGACTTCATCCAATCCAACCCTGCGTCCATCTACCTTCACCGATGAAATCGTGCGAGGAGGCGAGAGCCGCATGACCGTCAGCGGCGCCGTGCAAAAGACGACCGTGCTGCTCGGGCTCTGCGTGCTCGCGGCGAGCTTCACCTGGAAATCCGGCCTCACCGGCGCGGGCATGGGCCTGAGCGCGATCAGCGCGATTGCCGGTTTCGTCATCGCGATGATCCTTTGTTTCAAACACACATGGGCGCCGGTGCTCGCACCCGTCTATGCAATCTGCGAAGGGCTGCTGCTCGGCGGCGTTTCCTCAGTGGCGGGCGCACGCTACGGCGGCATCGTCGTGCAGGCGGTCGGGCTCACCTTCGGCACACTCTTCGCGCTGCTCGCCGCGTATCAAATGGGTTTCATCCGCGCCACACCCGGCTTCCGGCGCGGCATCTTCGCAGCGACCGGCGGCATCGCGCTGTTCTATCTCGTCTCGTTCGTGCTCGGCTTTTTCCACATTCAAATCCCATTCATCCAAGGTGGCGGCACCTTCGGCATCATTTTCAGCGTCGTCGTCGTCATCATCGCCGCGCTGAATCTCGTCATGGATTTCGACCTCATCGAAAATGGCGCGAAGGCCGGAGCCCCGAAATACATGGAGTGGTACGCCGCCTTCGGCCTGCTCGTCACGCTGGTCTGGCTCTACCTCGAAATCCTGCGCCTGCTCTCGAAGATGCGCGAGCGTTAGCCGCCCGCCTGCCTCCGCTCCCGAAAGAACGCCTGCAACATCTGCGCGCACTCGTCCTGCCGCACGCCGCTCGTGATTTCGCACGAGTGATTCAGCGCGGGATGCTGGAGCAGATTCATCACGCCGCCAGCCGCGCCGTCTTTCACCGACATGCAGCCGAAGATGACGCGCTTCATGCGGACGTGGACGAGCGCCCCGGCGCACATCGGGCACGGCTCCTTGGTCACGTAGAGTTCGCATTCGCTCAGCCGCCAGTCGCCGATGACGCTCTCGGCCTGCGTGATCGCGAGCATCTCCGCGTGCGCCGTCGCGTCCTTCAGCATCTCGACCTGATTGAACGCCCGCGCGATGACGCGCCCCTGATGGACCACGATCGCGCCGACGGGCACCTCCTCGTTTTCCCAAGCGCGATGCGCCTGCCGCAGGGCTTCGCCCATAAAGTAAATGTCGCTGTGAAGGTCGATGATTTCGTCCATGTGGAAGGGTGTGATGAAAAAGTGGTCTAAATGGGAGCGATGGATCAAGCGAAGTGAATCCACCTGTCAATCGGAGCGCCGCACCAGTCGAAAAGCGGATGCTGAAACTTCCGCCGCAATCCCCTCCCCCCTTCGGCAGCGGCAGCACCCTCAAGCCCGCCGCCGCGCGCGCCCACCGCGATGCCAGAGCTCCGGCAGCGAGGCCACGAGCGGATCGTCCGCGCGCAAACGCCCCTGCACGGCGTGCGCGTAGGCAGTCGCCACAGCCACGATCTGCCGGCGCAGGAGCACTGCCTCCACCAGCAGCAGCGTCTCCTCCATCTCCGCATCCACGCGCACATCCTCCGCCGCCTCCAGCGCCTCCAGTGCCGCCGCGAAATCCGCCACGCCCGCCCCGAACGCCTGCTCCGTTGGCATGGCATGCGGCACCGGCGGCCCGCCGGCGATCCGCAGCCACAGGTGCAACGTCACGCGGGCCATCGCCCGCACCTGATCCACCGCCGCCAACGGTCCCACCACCTGCGCCAGTGCCAGCACCTCCGGCTGGCGCGAACAATTGCCCCGCATCCAGCGATTGAAATCGCGCGTCAGCCGGCGCAGCGGCAACACCGCCGCCCGCACCGCCCCGCGCGCCAGCCTCGACTCGACACTGCGCGGCCCGAAACCCGCCTCCGCGCCGACACCGAGGAAAACATTTTCGCGGGAAGGAGGGAATGACAACGAACCCGGCGCACTTTGAAGAAGGTGTCGGGAAAATAGGCTTGCGCGGACTGGGAATTAAGCTACTTCTCCCGTCCCTTTCCACCACCAACCGCTCTCGACCCATGAATATCATCGACAAAATTGAACAGGAACAAATGAAGAAGGACGTCACGAAGTTCGGCATCGGCGACAGCGTCCGCGTGCATACGCGCGTCATCGAAGGCGACAAGGAACGCATCCAGATTTTCACGGGAATCGTGATCGCCCGCAAGGGGACGCAGCTCAATCAGACGCTCACCGTGCGGCGCATCAGCTACGGCGAGGGTGTCGAGCGCGTGTTCCCGATTCATTCGCCGCGCATCGCGAAAATCGAAGTCGAGACGGCGGGCACGGCGCGCCGCGCGAAGTTGAATTATCTCCGCGACCGCAAGGGCAAGCAGGCGATGGCCGTGCGCGAGAAGGCGCAGGCGACGGCTTAGTTTCCGCGGAAAATTTCGCGCCGTCTTCCGGGCGATGAAGTGCAGCTTCCAGCACGAGCGCGCGCTCTACGCGCAAGGTCGTGCGTGCGTGGCGGGAATCGACGAGGCCGGTCGCGGCCCGCTCGCGGGACCGGTGGTGGCGGCGGTGGTCGTGTTGCCGCGGAAGTTTTCCCACAAGCTGCTCAACGACTCGAAAAAGCTCACGCCGCGGCAGCGCGACGGGCTGCACTCGGAGTTGCTCGGGAACCCGGAGATTCGCTGGGCTGCGGCGATTGTTTCCGCCGAGGAAATTGACCGGATCAACATCCTGCGCGCGACGCACGAGGCGATGCGTCGCGCCGTCGCCGCGCTCGCGGACGCGCCGGACCATGTGCTCATCGACGGCCTGCCGGTGCGTCCCTTCCCGATCCCGCAGACGGCGCTCGTCGGCGGGGACGGGCTGAGTTTTAGCATCGCCGCCGCGAGCGTGATCGCTAAGGTCATGCGCGACCGGCTGATGATCGAGCACGACACGGCCTTTCCCGAATATGAGTTCCCCCGACACAAAGGATATGGCACCGCGCTGCACCTCGCGCGTTTGAAGCAGCATGGGCCTTGTCCGATCCATCGCCGAAGTTTTCTCCCGGTGCGTGAGGCGATCCTCGCGCGCGGCTGAAAATCCGCAGCACCAGCTCGGGCGTCGCGGCGAGGCGCTGGCCGCGCGCTATCTGCGACGCCACGGCTTCAAGGTGCTCTACCGAAATTTCCGCGCGCCGCACGGCGGCGAAGTCGATCTCGTCTGCCGCGAGGGAAACGAACTCGTCTTCATCGAAGTAAAAACGCGGAGCACGCGCGACTATGGTTCGCCCGCCTCGGCGGTGAATCGCGAAAAGCAAAAGCTCATCGCGCGCGGCGCGCTCGCCTGGCTGCGGCTGCTCGACAACCCGGACATCATTTTCCGCTTCGACATCGTCGAGGTCGTCATCGACGAATCCGGCCCGTCCTTCCACATCATCCGCGCCGCCTTCGCCCTGCCCGAGCCGCACCGCTACTGAGCGGGCCGCGAGACGCGCAGGCGCAGCATCATTTGCGTCGCGCCATTCAGCGGGACGCGGTCTTTCACCACGCGGAATGTGCCGTCGTCGGAGAGGATGCTTTCGTTGAAAGACGCGGCGGACCAGCTATCGGGCGCGCTCCATTTTTCGATGGAAAAGGTGACATCGCCCGGTGCCGTCGGGCGCGTGGAGGTGAGCGTGGCGTCGGTGCCTTCGATGGCGGTGACTGGGAGCGAGGTGACTTCGGGATTCAGCGGGTCCGATGCGAGCGCGAATTCGAGCAGGTTCGGCAGCCCGTCGAGATCGGGGTCCGACAGGTCGCCCGCGATGAGCGGATTGTTCGCGGATGCGCCGAA